>JAAYKK010000060.1 GCA_012522435.1 Clostridiaceae bacterium
AAGGAGGATATTGATGACAAAGAAGAAAGAGCTTGAATCGGAATCAAATGAACAAGCAATTGATAAATCAGAAGTTCAAGAATCAGTTTCTTTAAGCAAAGAGTCTGAAGATTCAAAAGATGATCAATCTGCCGAACCAACTCAAGCTGAAGAAACAGAAGATGTAGATTTAGAGACCCAATATGAAGAATTAAATGATAGATTCTTACGTTTAGTAGCAGAATACGATAATTTCAGAAAACGTACTCAAAAAGAAAAAAATTCTTTATATAATGATTCCGTTCTGGATGTCTGTAAAGCATGGCTACCTGTTTTGGATAATTTAGATAGAGCGATTGATGCAGCGGATAAACTGTCCAGTGAGGAAAGCAAACAAATGGCCGAAGGTATGGAAATGGTCAGACGCCAAGCTCAAGAGACCATGGCCGGATTGGGTGTAGAAGAGATGGATTGTTTGGGAGACAGATTTGATCCACAATATCAAGAAGCTGTTGCTCATATTGAAGATGATTCTTATGGTGAATCTGAAATTATTGAAATATTACAAAAAGGATATATTAAAGGTGATCGTGTCATACGCCATTGCGTAGTCAGGGTTGCAAATTAATTTTATATATAATTCATAACTAAATAAACTGGAGGGACATATATGTCTAAAATAATTGGAATTGATTTAGGAACAACAAATTCATGTGTAGCAGTACTTGAAGGTGGAGAACCGATTGTAATACCGAATCCGGAAGGTGCAAGAACAACTCCGTCAGTGGTAGCATTTACAAAAGATGATCAACGTTTGGTTGGTGCTATTGCTAAACGTCAGGCTGCAAGTAATCCGGATCGTACTGTAATGTCGATTAAACGTGAAATGGGTTCGAATTTTCAAGTGAAAATCGATGATAAAGAATATACACCACAAGAAATTTCCGGTATGATTTTACAAAAATTAAAAACCGATGCGGAAGAATATTTAGGTGAAACGGTTTCTAAAGCTGTTATAACCGTACCTGCTTATTTTAGCGATTCTCAAAGACAGGCAACTGCGGATGCCGGTAAAATTGCCGGTTTAGAAGTTTTGCGAATTATCAATGAACCGACAGCAGCTTCTTTGGCTTATGGTCTTGATAAAGAAACCGAACAGAAAATTGTTGTCTTTGACTTGGGTGGTGGTACTTTTGATGTGTCTATCCTGGAAATTGGAGACGGTGTTTTCGAAGTTTTGGCAACATCGGGTAACAATAGATTAGGCGGCGATGACTTTGATCAAAGAATAGTCGAGTATTTAATTTCTGAGATGAAAAAAGATCAAGGGATAGATTTAAGTAAAGATAAATTAGCTTTACAGCGTTTACAAGAAGCGGCCGAAAAAGCAAAAATTGAACTTTCCGGAATGACAAATACAAATATCAACTTGCCTTATGTCACAGTTGATGAAACGGGTCCGAAACACTTGGATGTTTCATTAAGTCGTGCGAAATTCAATGAAATGACTGATGATCTGGTAGACAAGACAATTCAACCTTTAGAACAAGCTATGAAAGATGCCGGATTAGAGCCAAGTGATATTGGCAAAATTTTATTAGTTGGTGGTTCAACTAGAATTCCTGCAGTCCAAGAAAGAGTAACTTCATATTTTGGACAAGAGCCGTTTAAAGGTATTAATCCTGATGAATGTGTTGCCATGGGCGCTGCAATCCAAGCCGGTGTTTTATCAGGTGATGTTGAAGGGCTTGTCTTATTAGATGTAACACCCTTATCACTTGGTATTGAGACTTTGGGTGGAGTTATGACCAGAATTATTGATCGTAACACAACGATTCCGACCAAAAAGAGCCAAGTTTTTTCAACTGCTCAAGATGGTCAAACTCAAGTTGAAGTCCATGTTTTACAAGGTGAACGTGAATTTGCCAATGATAATAAAACTTTAGGTAATTTTATCCTGGACGGTATTGCTCCTGCGGCTAGAGGTATTCCTCAAATTGAAGTAACTTTTGATATTGACGCAAATGGTATTGTTAATGTTTCCGCAGTTGATAAAGGTACAAATCGCGAACAGAAGATTACGATTACCGCATCGACTAATTTAAGTGATGATGAAATTGATCAAGCTGTCAAAGCTGCTGAACAATTCGCTGAAGAAGACAAAAAACGTAAAGAAGAAGTTGAGATTAAAAACCAAGCAGATAGCACTGTTTATCAAACTGAAAAAACCTTAAAAGAATTAGGTGATAAATTAGATGCAGCTGAAAAAGAGAGTATTGAAACTGAAATCAAAAATTTGAAAGACGCAATAGAAAAAAATGATGTTGAGTCAATGAAAACCAATACTGAAGCAGTGCAACAGGCTCTTTATAAAGTTTCAGAAAAGATGTATCAACAAGCTGAACAACAAGCAAGTGCTGCGGGTCAAGATCCCGGTACAGCTGATACAGGTCAACCCGGTGGTGCTTATGAGGCTGACTTTAAAGATGTCGGCTCAGATGAAGATGAAGAATAGTATACTTAGATTTGCTAATGTAATAATTAGTGATAAATGCTAGAATAGTAAGCAACTATAAAGATATTAACCCGCTGTTCTGCTCGGAATGGCGGGATTTATCAGTTTAGACAAAAACAAGGAGGCTCTGATCAGTGTCAGAAAAACGTGATTATTACGAGGTCCTAGGAGTACCGAAGGATGCTGATGACAATACTATAAAAAGAGCTTTTTGGAAATTAGCTAAAAAGTATCATCCGGATGTTAACCCTGATGATGCAGAAGCTGAACAGAAATTTAAAGAAGCTAATGAAGCTTATGAAGTATTAAGCGATAAAGAAAAACGCCAACGTTATGATCAATTCGGTCATGCTGGTATTGACGGGCAAGGATTTAACGGAGGATTTTCCGGAGGTTTCGGAATTAATCTGGAAGATATCTTCAGTCAAATATTCGGCGATTTCGGTTTTGGATTTGGCGGAAATAATAGATCGGGGTATAGACATCAAGGTCCGATTCCCGGAGCGAATCTGCGCTACCGGATGAACTTGGATTTTATGGAAGCTGCTTTCGGTACTGAACGCGAAATCAAAATTCGTAAAGAAGATTTATGTAAAACTTGTAATGGCTATGGTACAAAAGATGGAAAAGAACCTCCAATCTGTGGTACATGCAACGGTACTGGGCAAGTCAGCGGTGTTCAGCAAACCATTTTTGGTCAGGTAAGAACTTCTCAAACTTGCAATAATTGCCATGGATCAGGCAGAGCGATTGAAGATCCTTGTCCGGACTGTATGGGAACAGGACGCACGATGATTACGAAACGTTTGAATGTGACAGTTCCCGCAGGTATCAATGAGAGAGAAATGTTAACTCTAACCGGTGAGGGAGAACCAGGTACCCAAGGTGCACCAAACGGAGATTTATATATTGAGATTCATATCAAGCCGCATGAAGTTTTTTCCAGACAAGGCAATACTACATTTTGTGTTGTTCCTGTAACTTATGCTCAAGCTGCTATTGGACAGGAAATTACAGTTCCGACCATTGACGGCTCAATGCCCTATAAGTTGAAAGCGGGAACCCAATCAGGTGACATTTATACAATCCACAACAAAGGAATTCCTTACATCAACAGACGTAATTCGCGTGGAGATCATAAGTTTCAGATTGAATTAGAGGTACCACAAAACTTAAGCAAAGAGCAAGAAGATTTGCTCGAAAAGTTTGAAGCCAGCATGAAGGATGAAAATTATAAAAAGCGTAGAGGTTTTTTTGATTCCATAAAAAAATTATTTTCAGATTTTGACACTAAAAAATCAAAATAATTGACAGGTTTTTTATACAAATGCAGGATATCCAAAGTATAATCTTTCAAATAAGATCAACTCATGAGGCAGCTTTTGCAATTGAAAATTATTTCATTGCATCCGGTGCATCAGGAGTAACAACTATCGATAAGGCGGAATTTGTTCAAACTTTACAAGAACAAGCTTCGCCTGATTTGATTATTGAAGATTTTCTAGATAATCTTGATCCTGAAGTAATTATCGAAGCATATTTCCCTTATTGCAATGACCAAATCCAAATCTATCGAGAATTCAATCTAATGGAAAAAATAGCCCAAGATGTTGAAAAAGATTGGATTACAATTAAAGAATTTGAAAAGATGCTTGGCGAAAGTCTGGATCGAATTGCTGAATTCCTGAACATCGGTCAGGGATATCTAGGATATAAATTTATCGAAGAGCAGGATTGGGCTGAAAATTGGAAAAAATTCTATAATACTTTAACTATAGGGAAGATTGTAATTAATCCGAGCTGGATTGATTATCATCCCAAAAGTGATGAGATCTTACTTAATCTAGATCCCGGAAGTGCTTTCGGTACAGGAGAACATGCTTCAACCGCTCTGGTATTAAAGTACTTGTCAGATTATAAATTTGCTGATTTGCCGGAAGGACCGATCTTAGATTTGGGAACCGGTAGTGGAGTTTTGGCTATAGCTGCTTCCAAGATTTTTGAGGGTAGAGAGATTGTAGCTGTCGATATAGATACCCACTCAGTCAATGTCGCAATAGAAAATGCAAAGCATAATGCTGTTCATAATGTCATATTCCGGGCAGGAGAACTTTCAGATCTGGAAGGAAAATACAGTTTGATTTTAGCAAATTTAATTGCAAAACTTCACATAAATTTAGCAGATGATTATTTTACAAAACTTCTGCCCGGTGGATATATAATAATTTCCGGAATTATTGAAAAGTATGTAAGAGAAGTAAAAGCAAAGTTTGCACAAAAAGGTTTTGCCTTAATTCTTGAGTCTTCTGAAAATGATTGGTCTGCCTTAATTTATCAAAAACAGACTAGAGGCTCATAGAGAATTGTTCTTTTTTAGCTTTAATATCATAGAAGCGGTCGATTTCATGAGCAAGAAAGTTGACTCTTTTTAAAATGTTTTTTCTGGTATAGATTCCAACAAATTTGCCTTCCTCATTGACGACGCTGACAAAGTTATGATCAACCATTTGATGTAAAATATCTTCTAAATCTGCATCTTCATTCACTACTGAGTAATCATGACAAATGACATCTTCTACTTTCATTTCTGAGAGTTTATCCCAATCATATGAAATATGGTTCTTTACGCCCTCTATAATCAAAGGTAAAGATATTACTCCTTGAAGATAGTGTTGATTGTCAATAACGGGAATTGAGCTGTAACCTACTGTAGATAAAATCATCATTGTATGCAATAAAGTATTTTCTGTTCTTACTGTGGCAACATCTTCTGATCTAATCATTATCTCACTGTCGTCGAATAAGAGCATATTCTCAATATGTTCGTTTATCATGTACAAAAGACCTCCCTTTATTTACTATCCGTTAATAGCATAATGCACAAATGCGACGTATGCAAGAAGAAAATATTAAGAATAAATTATATTTGTTCACAATTTAAAACATGCTTGAAACAATCATTTTTTAAGCATCTAAAATAGATGGTTTGAGAGTAAAAATCCGGATTAGAGATCACGTTTTACAAAAGAATCTCTGGCTATCCAAATTAAACAAATAGCCATGACCAGCCAATAAAGATAAGGTGCGAAAGAGGGAGTGGCTAAGGCGAAATCACTATTTAATAAAGTATAACCAAACATGAAACTGGATTCGGATGTGACACCATAGATAGGTGGCAAAATATGTTTGGTCAAATCAAGGTACTCAAATGGTAAAAATGACATTAAAGTATATGATTGACCAAGAACAAGTTTAAAAAAGTTATAAATAGCCATCAGACCAAATTGGGTGATCATCGAGACACCTACAGAGATTGAAGTGCTCCGTGTGGTACTAGAGAACATTAAAGCAAAAAGACCGGCCATAATCACTGAACTGGTTTTCGCTAAACATAAGGCCAATATATAAAATGAAAATGGCATTACCTGAAGACTTGATCCGGTTATAAATGCATAAGGCAGATGAAAAAAGGATTCAATAAAGAGATAAGAACTTGCTAGAGTTGCAAGAAATACTATGAGCATTCCGATAATGCTGACACTGATAATATTAATTAATTTTGCATAAAATATTTTTTGGCGTCTGACCGGAGCGATAATTAAACCCTTGATTGATCCGGTTGAAATTTCTTGAGAAATTGTACTTCCGGCTAAGATAATAATTAAAAAAATCATGCCATAAGTACCAAAAGTAACGGCAAACCCGGGATAAACATTACCGCCACTATCTATTTCAGGTAAGTTGTCATGTGATCTGGCAAGATAGAAATTTGCAATCTGAAAATCCTTTTTGGCTTGGCTCAGCTCAGAAGGAAGTAAAGGTGAATAATCTACGTAGTTCTTAGATATTGCTTCCATACTTGTATCGCGGACATACATTAAATTGTTAAAATAGTTTTTAGTAGGATAAAATGCATGTCCCTTTGGATTAATGATTAATTCTAATTCCCAGTCGGAGATTCTGACCGCTTTTTGTTGATCATTCAAAAGAGGATTTTTTTTGACATTTTCTATTTGATAATCAATATATCTTGCATAATTATTTTGATTGAGAATCTGATCTAAATGAACTATTTTTTGTTCAAGTTCTGATATTCGTTGAGAGTTATTTTCTTCAACTGCTAGTTCTTTCATCAAATATAATGCTGCCATTTCGTTGATCAGGTCAGTTTGATAGCCATAATTGAACAAATTTATTTCTTTATCTAAAGCAATCTCTAAAGATAATTTATAATGCTTTGATTGCTCCAGTGCTTTGTTAAGGTTGTGGTAGCTTTCTGATGGTTCAGTACTATTGACAGAAGAATTTTCGCCTAATAGATCTTCATATCTTTTAATTTCTGAGTTTGTTTTTTCTAAATCAAACTCCAAGTTTTGTTTGACGATAGAGAAGTCTTCAGCTGTGTAATTGGGAATTGTTCTGGTAAGTTTATAAATTACACCCATACTAAAAATACTCAGGACAATTAATCCAACCACAAGATATATTATTTTTCTACGTAAGACTTTTGTCCATTCATTACGCAGTAATGCAATAATTTTATTCAATTACCTTGCCCCCTTTTGTAATTGAGAGATAAATATCTTCCAAATTTGTATAGTGTGGTTGGACCGTGGTCAAAGCAATATGAGCTTGACTTAACCGGAAAATAACTTCCGGTATTTGATTTTCTTCAATTGCTAAGACTAAACTGTACTGATCAAATTCGCTCGGTTTATAAAACGGACTGTCTTGCAATAATTGCAAAGCGCGTTTTTTGTTTTGAGCATCAACAAATTTAAACAAGGTCAGGTTATCTTCACTTTGCTTCATCATTTGATTAATTGGTTGATTATCAATCAACCTACCTTGATCAATGATAATTACCCGATCACACATTTTTTGTATTTCAGCTAATTGGTGGCTGGAAACTAAAACGGCAACACCTTCTTTATGTGCCAAATAGATCAGGAGATCTCTCAACTCGCGAATACCGCTTGGATCTAAACCGTTTGTAGGTTCATCCAGAATAAGTACTTTCGGTTCGTGGAGTAAAGCTTGTGCAATACACATTCTTTGCTTCATGCCCAGAGAATAGCGTTTTACTTTGTCATTTGCTCTGTTTTGCATTTTTAGCAATTCAATTACTTCGTCGACTCTGGACTTTTTTACACCAGGATGAAGGCGTCTATACATTTCAAGGTTGACTCTTCCTGACAAATTAAAATACATTTCAGGATTTTCGACGATTCCTCCGATATGTTGCATTGCTGCTTCGTATTCTGTTTGATGATTTTTGCCGCAAATGATAATTTCACCATGGTCTAAAGAAAGAAAGCCCATAATCAACTTTATAGTTGTACTTTTACCTGCACCGTTCGGACCTACGAAACCTAAGACTTCACCGGAATAAAGATCAAAGGATAAGTCATGGATCACTTCTTTATGTCCAAAAAATTTGTGTAAATTTTTTACAGATAAGAAAATTTCTTTTGCCATTTTTAATACCTATCTATAATAATATGATTCATAAAGGTTTTCCGAGAGATATTCTCTAGGATAAACGATGTCGGATTTTACAATTTTCCACTGTCCATCTTTTTTCTGCCAAATTATTTTAGATTCGATACTAAAGAAATAATCATCAGATACCAGATCTATATTTTTATAATCTGAAGTATAAAGATTATTTTGTTGACGATCTAAAGCAACTTTGACATCCCAACTAGTTTTGGTTTGGATTTGGTTATTTAGATTCCAGATAGTCTTTTCGTTGATGATTTTCATCTGGGAAATACTATAGATGGAGGTTCCGCTCCGATAAGCTTGTTTTAACAAATCAGAAAAAGCTTTTTTATGGAATTCCATTACTGTTTCATCATAATAATAGTCTTTCACCTGAGGTGAGATTTTTGCCCAGTGCTCTTCAACAATTTCTGAAATTATGGGTTCAAGATCTTGTTCGAGAGAAAATGCGGAATTTATTTTTTCTAAATTAACCGGATCTACAATTAAGCCATCCACAATTGTAGTTTGATAATT
>JAAYKK010000061.1 GCA_012522435.1 Clostridiaceae bacterium
AAACATTATTTGAGCACACTGAACTAGTTTAGCATGTAATCTCTACTTAATTATGAACTCTATTTGAAAATTAAGAAGTTTTGTAAAATAAAAAACCCTATTCAGATTGAACAGGGCTTTCTGTTAATTTATTTGTAGCTTAGCAAAATATTATTTCAACATTGAAGCCATAAACCAGATTTCTTTATTATATTCGGTTACGTGATCTTCCATCATGTTGGACAATACAAAATCTTCTGCTTCTTCTTGGATAACTAAAGCGCTATCTCTCATATATGTAATGAGATCTAAGCCAACTTTTAAAGCATCTTTTGTTGAAATATCCACATCGCCTAATTCTTCAATTTGGCTTAATTCCATATATTCTTTAACTGAACTTTTTGGATATACTCCGACTTGTTTTTGGTACTCTGCAACTTCATCAAATTTTTCAAAGAAAGAGTCATAAAGATCCTCTAAATATTCGTGTACAGATTTAAAAGTAATCCCGACCACGTTCCAATGTAAGTTGTGGAGTTTAACATTTCCAACCAGTAAGTCTGCTAAATAAGTATCAAGTTTTTTCATAAAATAACCTCCTATTTATGATTCATTAATTAGTAAATTAAAATATAAATCAATTTTGTTTGATTACATACATCTTACAACTGGCTGGCTGATTTGTAAAACTTAAGTGTTATATGTTACAGTTAGCTGATTTAATGATTGAAGTTATTTATAATATGTACTATAAATAATTTTGTTGAATTACTGTGAAAGAAAGGTTGATCAAATGAATGAAGCAAATGAAAATCATTCAGAAGAACAAGAAGCAGAACATCATGAAATAATCCATTTGCAAAAACCCGGAATGCGTATGCTAAAAACAACAATTGGAGTTTTCATTTGTTTGTTAATCTCATTCCTTCAAGGTAGCGGTGAACTGCGACCATTCCATGCTTGTTTTGCGGTAATTATCACTTTGAAATCGGATTTGAAGCACACTTGGAAAGCAGGTACAAATCGGGTTTTCGGAACTGCAATCGGTGCTTTCATGGGTCTAGTAGCGATGCATATTAGGATAATTTGGGATCTTAAAACCCCTTCAATTACATATTATCTGATAATTACTTTGATGATGTTTTTCGTTATTTGGTTAACCATCGTTATAAAAACTCCAGAGATCACTGCTTTTTGTGCAGTTGTATTTCTTTCAACCGCTTTAAGTCAAACTGATGACAGCACATTGGCACTGTTTGTTGCTTTCTATCGTTTTGTGGATACAACGATCGGAATCCTTGTTGCTTATTTTGTTAACTGGGCTTTACCACCCTACAATAAGAAAGCTAAATCTTAGTTCCCTTCGCCTTTAATTATCATTTTTATTGTTTTAATAAATTTCATTCGATTGCCATAATTAAGTGAACCTAAACGATATATTCTGATAGCTATGATCGAGAAGATTACAATACTGATCAACATGATAATTGCACTGACAATAATTTCAATTGAGTCAATGTTTAACAAAGAACTTCGAACCGGCATAGCTAAAACTGAGGTTAGCGGAAAATAAGAAGCAAATTTAAAGATAGGATTATGCGGTGCTTGAATACCAGTAAAAGTAATAAAATAAGCTCCGACAAATAACAAGGTTATTGGAGTCACTGCGTAATTGATATCCTCTATTTTAGAAACCATAGCACCTAAAGCTGCATAAATAAATAAGTATGAAATATAACCGGCAACGCCGAAGAAAACAGTTGCTATTATTGTAGTTAAATTTAGATTAAATTGAAGTTCGGTCAATAACTCCATTACATTCTGTCCACTAATTTGTATTGTTGTCAGGGCAACAGCAATTAAAAGTATTATCTGAAGCAAGCCTGCCAAACCGGCAGCTAATGTTTTACCAACAATTAAATAGTCTGCTTTGGTATTAGCAATCAATACTTCCATTGTTCGATTGTCTTTCTCTCTGGCAACCGAGGTGGAAACAGTTGAACCATACAATATAATCATCATATACATGATAAAAGTATAGGCCATACTATATAAAAAATTTCCCGGTCCTTGTTCTGAAATATCAATGTTTTCTGAGTTAATATTTAATCCGTAAATATCATCAATCAACTCGTGATTAATACCCTGACTACTAAAATAATTTTCTCTATTATATTGTAATAAGCTTTGATTGATAATCTGATCTGCTAGCTCGTTTTTCTGACCATTGACCAGAAATTTGTAGCTGTTTGCAGACTGAAAAACTACACCATATGAGATTTCATCATTCTCGAGTGCTATTATTAAATCGGTCTCTGTAGCATATTTTGTTTCAAAAACAGACAATGTCGAAAATTTCTCTAAATCATCAGTTTCTAAAACAAAACCACCACCGGCTATACTTTTTGTAAGTTCATCTTGGTTTGTCCCATCTTCAGATGTAATGACATAATCTCCCACCGACAAACTCGAAAAGGAAGTTTGAGTATTTTTTGACAATAAACTTGGAACAATAATTACTGCGACAACTATTAAACATAAAATAAGCGATGTTATTAAAAATGATTTTTTGCGCAAGATCGCTTTGAACTCAAAACTGAAAACCAGTCCAACATTTTTCATAGTTATTACCTTATTTCATACCTTTCTCAGAACTCTTCGCGGATACTTTTTCTCTCTGAAATCACTCGGGGTTGCCAGCAATATGATCAGTTTCTTTTTGTACAATAGCTCTATCTTCATTTTGTTTTATGTAATGTAAGAAGATATCTGTCAAATTTGGCAAATATACAGAAAATTCTTTAATTTGCAGACCTCTGCTCAATACTTGTTGCAAAAAATCATTTTCTGTAATTTCTTTTAAATCTACAATAATTGATCGTTTATCTTCAGCAACAAATAATTCAGAAACAGATTTCAGACTTTTCCCAATCTCCCGAATAGTTTGCTTTAGCTCAGGGCGACTAAGATTGATTGTTTCCAGGCGAAATTTGCCTTCTCCCATTTCTGTTTTAATCTTATTTAGTGAGCCATTGATCAATATTTCTCCTTGATCGATCAATGTAATATCGTCACAAAATTCTTCAACATAACTCATTTGATGCGAAGAGAAAATGACCAATTTGTCGCGCACAATAGCATCTTTGATAGCATCTTTAAATAATTCTGCATTCACAGGATCCAAACCGCTGAACGGTTCATCTAGAATAATCATATCCGGATCATTGAGAAATGCCTGGATAATCTGAATTTTTTGTTGATTACCCTTCGACAAAACTTCTAAATTACGGTTAGCATATTCAGATAATTCAAAACGCTCTAACCAAGACTCAGCTGATTGTTTACTCTCAACTTTGTTACCACCTTTCAATTGACCAAAATAGATCAATTGATCTAGTATTCGCTCTTTTAAATACATCCCCCGTTCTTCAGGCAAATATCCAACCTTAAGCTCTCGCGGTTTAAAAACATGACTATCAAGCAATATCTCTCCGCTATCCGGTTTGAAAATGTCCATAATACAGCGAATTGTAGTTGTTTTTCCTGATCCGTTTCGCCCTAAAAACCCCATTGCTCTCCCGGAGTTTACTTCAAAAGAAACATCATGTAAGACGTGTGTCTTTTCAAATGATTTATTAATATTAATTAATTCTAAATTCATAAGATTACCTCAATAATATTTTGATCAACCGGGATATTATATCATCATTAGGTATTTGATTCCTCCTAATTTATTAATATATTAGGAGGAATCAAAAATTGCTAAAATTACAATACCTGCAATTGCTAATCCGATTGAAGTATAGTGTTTCCAGGTTAATTTCTCTTTCAAAAAAACACGTCCCCAAATCACCGTTAATAAACTGTAACAGGAAATAATTGGAGCGGACGAAACAACATTGGCAGAAATTGCATAAATATAAGCAACCTGACCTCCCGTTTCAAATAAAGAAGCTACTATTTTAGGTCTATCCGATTTTGTAATCATAAAGTCGCCTCTTAATAATAGAACTGCGAATATGATTAATCCGATCAGAAAGAAGGTCATTTCATAGGCTACATTTGCTTGTGCTTCATCTAAGGTTTCTAAAACTAAGCTATCGGCAAAAGTTCCTAAAGCGTCAATTAAGCTATAAATAATCGGCAATATTATCGCCAACAGGCTTTTGTGGTATTTCATATTTGAGGCTTTTTGTCTTTCCGCTCTTGCCACTTCATCTTCTTTATATTCAACTATGCCCAAACCCAATATCCCAATTAAGGTAAAAGCTACCCCGGTTAATACTTTCAGATCGGGTCTTGTACCCATAATAATGTAAAAGACCACCACTAAAGCCCCTGAGGTATTACAAATCGGAGAAGAAATCGATAATTCTATATATCTTAAACCAAAATAACCTATAGCCATTGAAATAATATAGAGCGCAGAAACCGGTAAGTAGATCAGTATTACTTGCCATGAGAATTCTATACCTTTAAAGAGAATCTCATAGCCGGCATGTAGACCCATAACTAGGCCTACAGCGATCACCATTTTTAAAGGAGATGTTTTCTCTGATTTATCTTGGCAACCCAGTTTAGAAAATAAATCCGAACCGCTCCACATAAATAAAGCCAATAAAGAAAGAAACAACCACATTGATAATAACCTCGAAGAATTGTTCATCCGATTTTCTATTGGCAGACTCAAACTGATATGCCTTTTCAGATGATAACCTTTCACAGTATACTGTTCTAAACGTTACATTTGCAACGCTATGCAATCAGGCTTATCATATATACTAATCTTAAATAAAGAATAAATTGGTAAGATCATTTAATAAATAATAAACTAACTGTATTCAGTACAGTTAATAAAAAAGGAGTTTTATTATGAGTGAACATGTAATCCATAAAGATATGTTAATAGGAGACATTTTAAGAATAGATATTAGACTGGCACCGGTATTTATGAGTATGGGTATGCACTGCCTAGGTTGTCCTGCTTCACAATTTGAATCTGTTGAACAGGCTTGTGCAGTACATGGTCAAGATGTAGATTTCATAATTGAAACCTTGCGTACAAATTATGATAAGTTTCAAGAGCTGGATAAAGCAAAAGCCGAACAAGCAGAATCTGACTCTGCTGAGGAATAAAATGTCCCAAACAAACTAAATTGTGGTTTAGTTTTCTAATTTAATTAGTGAGAATAATTACAGCTGCTCTTTCTGATCTATTCTAATCAGGAAGGGCAGCTGTTTAATTTAATAATATTATTTGTTTTTGCTCGCTAAGAAATCATTGCAATCATTTCTTTAATTATTTGATCAATTACTTCCCTTTCAGGTAAGTTCATGACACTTGCACTCTCTAACATATTGGTGAATAAACCCTGATATTCAGGAAAAATAACAAATTTTTCCGGCAAACCATTTTTTAACTCTTGTGCTGCAGTTTCAAATATTTTTTCATCTTGGACACGATTAAGTAACAATAACTGATCCTGCAAACCTAACTCATAAGACAATTTTGAAACTTTTTTCGCTGTTTCAAAGCTTCTTAAGCTTAGTTCTGAAACAATAGCTAAAACATCAACTTTTTCTATAGTACCGCGACCTAAATGTTCAACACCTGCCTCTAGATCAATAATAATCCAAACATTGTCTTCATAAAGAAGATGTGCCAGTAAAGCTTTAAGAAGAGCATTTGCTCCACAAGCACAACCACTACCTGCACTTTGGACTGTGCCCATTACCAATAATCTTTTGCGTCCCGGAGAAATTTTGGCAATAGTTTCACCTATTATAGGTACTTCAACAGACAACTTTTCCGGTAAATCTTTCACTTCCGGATTTAAGTTAAGTAATCCTATACCGATCCGCTCTTCGATTATTTCTTTATATTCTGTGAGCGGACTTGGTATCTCCTCTTCAGTTAATCCGGAAGCGCGTCCTAAGCTCATTGCGGTATCTGCGTCAATTAGCCAAACATCGTAACCTTGTCTTGCCAAATAATCTCCTGTCCAAGCAGCAATTGTAGTTTTTCCTGTTCCACCTTTACCGGCAAATGCAATTTTCATAAACTACCTCAACATTCTAAGCCTAAACCACGTCTTTTTTGATTGATAATTTCTTCTAATTTATCAACAGTTTGGATTGCGTCACCATCTATCAGGAATCTGGCTCCTACAACATCGTTTAAGACATTTGTTGCCAAATTAACCACATTTTCACTTCCTGTAATGTTTGGCGGATGTCCCAGATGAGTATTAATGCCACTCGCAACAGCATATAATCCGATAGCGGCCGCTTTCTCCGAATACCATTCAGGCGCTGAAGCCGCAACCGGTAAATCAGAAATATCGACACCCAACTCATTCGCTATCAATGCACACAATTGCAAAATTCTCGAATTATCAACACAGCTTCCAACATGGAGAACAGGCGGAATGCCTAAAGAACCGCATATTTTATTAAGACCCGGTCCACTTTCTTGGATCGCTTCAGCTTGCAACAGTCCGGCTTTTCCTGCTGCTGAGGTAACACAGCCTGTAACCAGAACAAGAATATCCCTTTTGATTAATTCTTTCATAATTCCGACATTCAAAGAATCTTGTTTTATTCTGGGATTATTGCAACCTACAACTCCGACTACACCTTTGATCTCGCCTGCAACAATTGCTTCTATTAAAGGACTTAAGCTTCCACCTAAAGCTGCTAGTAAAGCTTCATTTGAAAAACCCGTCATCAAGGGTACCGGTTCAGACGGAATGAGCACACGTTGAGGATCTCTATTGCGATATGCTTCTATAGCCAACTTTACAATCTCTATTGCTTGCTCTTTTGCATTACCGGGAGTTATTTCAAGATGGGTTGCTCCGGTAAATCTCCCCTTATTTGAAGTCGAAATAAACTGCGTATGATAACATGAGGCAATATTAACCAAGCTCGGCATAATACATTGATAATCAACCACAACAGCATCAGCAGCACC
>JAAYKK010000062.1 GCA_012522435.1 Clostridiaceae bacterium
CCCGCCATAGGGATACCTTGACGCATTAATAACTCATTCCCGGTACAACAAAGTCCCACAACATTGATGCCTTCAGCTCCGATTTCTTTTGCTAATGCAATAAGTTCCGGATCTCTGGAAGCTGCTAACACCATCTCTGAAACAACCGGGTTATGTCCATGGACCAACACATTAACACTATCTTCTTTTAACACACCTAAATTAACCTTTGATGTAGTTGGTGATGGAGTTCCGAAAATAATATCAGAGAGCTCAGTCCCGATCATTGATCCTCCCCAACCATCAGAAAGGGAAACTTTTGCTGCATGGGTCATTAAGCTGATATAGTCATTATCTACACCCATATGAGTCCTATGCATCATTTCTACTACTTCACGATCAATACCTCTGGGGGTAATATCTAAATCTGCCCAAATTTTTTGTCGTTTTTCTGGAGCTCGATTAGAAAAAAATGTTTTGGTTCGTCGGCTACCAAAATCCGAATATAACTTCTCTACCAATTCTAAAGCAATTTCTGAAATTTCTTTTTGATCAAGATCGTTGATTCCAACTTCTTCAGCAATTCTTTTAAGTTTTTCCGGATCATTGATCCGATATCCCGGTGCTTCTCCTTTCGCTACCATTTCAAAAGTTTCCAGCACATCACGTCCATGATCAGAATGAGCAGAAGCTCCTCCTGCGACAAACCTGCCAAAATTTCTCGCTACTATAACATCAGCCGTTGCCCCGCAAATTCCGGTTCTTATTGTTCCATCCGGTCTTTTAAATATCCGGCATGGCCCCATCGTACAGTTATCACAACTCAACCCTGCTTCACATATTTTACAACCTTTACCTTGTTCTTCTCGTCTATCCCATGCTGTTTTTATGCCTTCTTTTTCGGCTTTTTCCAACATTAATTGTGCGTCTTCCCAAATTGATCTGGATGTAAATCTATCCTTGGATTCCATAAGAACCTCCTTCCGGATTTTAATTAATGACGAAGCTTCATGATATCAAATAGTATTTTCTTTGAGATTAATAGATTATTTTGCATCGATTGTGATGCAGACAACAGTATCTATATTAAATATATAATATTTTGAGATATTATGAAATATTTTTCATAGGTTAATTATAATTAATACAAGGTCAATTTTCTGAGAACAATTAGGTTTTAAGAATTACCAAACAAGATTTTTTACGACGTTATATAAATTTATTGCTAAAATCAGCCAAAGAGCAAAATTAAAAAATATATCCGTTTTTTCATCGCTTAATTTTCTTGCCAAATAACGTCCAATTAAAGCACCTAATAATCCGGATATCATCATCCCTATAAGAATAGACAGATTGAATTCAGGAATTTTATTACCAACAATTGTTAAGATTAAAGATACAATTTGAGCTGAGAAAATTATTGTCAAAGAACTCAATGCTGCAATTTTCGGGCTCATAGAAAAAAAGAAAGCCAATACAGCAATATTAAGCGGACCTCCACCAATTCCTAAGAAAGATGAAATAACACCTAGTATTAAACCTACACTTGTTTCTGAAATAACATCTGAAAAGTTTTTGGTCTTAATTCTTTTTTTATTCGCTTGATAGATCATAACTACAATCGTAATCATCAAGATTAAAATTGCCTGTACTAATACAGCCAATTTTTGATTACCTGTACTATGCATGAAATATGAAAAAAGTGAAGTTCCGATAAAACCACCTATAACGCTACCTAGGCTAAGCAATATAATTTGTCTCGGTTTCAAAGATTTTTGCCGAATTTGATCATCTAGATCAATTTCATCATCTATAGCTTGATCTGAAATTTCTACTTTCTTTAAGCTATTTCTTCTGCTTAGAAAATTTTGGATTAAAGATGAGGTAGACATTGTTAAAACAGTAACACCCGATAAAAAGTTTACCGTTTCAATCGGAAATTTTCCTGTAAGATCCAAAACAGGCTTAATAATGATTCCTCCACCTATTCCACTTACAGATCCTATGAAGCTTGCAAACAAAGCAATTAAAATACAGATAACAAAAAGCATAGGGTTCATTTCTCCTCAACCAGGCCGTTTTTGAATTACTTTTGTTCCAAGATGTTTTAATCTTGGTAAAGCATAATCGAAAAACTGTTTATATGCCCGACAGAATTTATTCAGATTCGCTTTTCCATCAATTATTAGAGGTTCACGATGTCTTCGACATCCCCCCCTACATATCATATAGTATGAACAAGTTTTACATTTCTCTGCTACAGGCAGCGATTCTGCTAATAATTTAGTTGATCTTATCGCTTTTTCCATATACGATAAATCTTTTTTCATTATATTGCCAAGTTTATATTCATCTAGCACATAAAAATCACACGGATAAAAACTACCATCTGATTCAACAACCATATGGGGTGTGCAATGACCGGTCATTCCACAAGTATTAGGAGAAACTCCAAGCAGAATTCCCAGATAATTATCAAAGTTTGCAATATAAACAAAATTGTTACGAACAGCATCTCGATACCAAACATCAAAAAGATCACACAAAAATTTAGCATATAAATCAGCAGTTAAAGTGAACGGATAAACAACGTCCGGAGTTTCTAACGGATTTAAACAAGGTATGTATTGTTGATATAACAAATTGTTTTCTTTATAGAAATTATAAATTTCTTTTGCTCTTACTGCAGTTTCTGAATTTACCACTGTTAAAATATTGAAATCAACATTGTATTTTTGCAGTAATTCTACTGAAGACCAAACTCTATCAAATGTGCCTCTGCCCTTTCCGTCAATACGAAAAGAATCGTGACTCTTTTTAGTTCCGTCAAGTGACAGCCCAACCAAAAAAGAATTATTTGAGAAAAATTTAGCCCATTCATCATCAATCATTAATCCATTTGTTTGAATAGCATGATGAACGGGTAATTTTTTTTTATTATACTTATTAATTAACTCTAGATATTTTCTAAAAAAACGAAGTCCAGCTAAAGTCGGTTCACCGCCTTGGAACGTAAAAGATATATCACCGTTTGCGTAAGAAAAACTCTTCTTTATCAATGTTTCTAAGACCGCTTCGGTCATAATGCCGTAATTTTCTTCGGTTCTCAAATTACAAACATCATAATAAAAACAGTATGTGCATCTAATATTACACAAACTTGAAGCTGGCTTTATTAATAATTGTAATTTGCGACTTTTATCAACCATAAGTATTTAGTCCAAACTATATACCTAATCGTTCAAACTGTTCTTTTGGACTATCATGATCTATCATACATTGTTTTAACTGTTTAATCAGCATTTCTTCTAAAGTTTGATCTGTTATTGGTTCACACTGGTTATAATCATTTTCTATATCAAATAGCAAATTCTCTTTATTAAAATCACTTCGTTTAGAAAAATCTTGAGATTCATTATCAAAATTTATTATCTCAGAAGGGAATTTATAAACTGGATATTCTGTCCAACTTAAAAATCTTCCCATCTCTATCTTGTTATAATCTTTTACATCAACACCATCATCTGAGCCGTAATACTGTCTCAAAACAGATGGTACCGAACAATAGACATTACATGGTTTATTATCAGCATTTGTAGCTGCTCTAAAATATGTGTATTTTCCATTGTTATAAGCTACTTGTTTGCCAAAATAGCCATAAATAATGCTGTCACGAACCTGTTCTTTCTCTCCCATTAAGACAGGCATAAGATTCTTTCCATGTATTTTGCATTGCAGTTTTTTTGTTGAAATATCATAATAATCGAGAACTGTCGGTAATAAATCAATATTTTGGGTCAATGCCTTTGTTCGACCCTTTTTCATTCCAGGACCCGCAATAATCATAGGAATATGGAATACTTCGTTGTATGGCGACATGTAGTTCTTGGCCATGTATCCATGTTCTCCAAGATGAAATCCATGATCTGTAGTAAATATTAATAAGGTATCCTCATACATATTGTACTTATCTAATACATCTAATATTTCTCCCAAATGTCTGTCTGCCATTGTAAGAACAGCTTTATAGCGATTTCTTAAATGTATTGTTTCATCTTCAGTGAATTCATTAGGTGCATAAGATGGATGTGTAAAGTCATAACCATCATATTCTCCTTCTTTTTCATACAAATCCAAATAATATTTGGGACAGTCAAATGGTTCATGAGGATCAAAAGCTTCTACCCATAAGAAAAAATTCTCAGCATCATGATTATTCTCAAGCCAAGATGCTGCATTCCAGAGAGTTTTAACACTCGGATAATCATACTCAGTCAGGAACCTAGAGCGATTCTCTCTTTCGGCTTCAGACCATACGCCTTTAAAACCTTCAGGTTTTATGTCTTCTCGTTGTCCATTTTTTCCTGGTTGAGTCCATACAGGATCTCCCTCTTGGCCTCTGAATACTTCCCATGCAGTAAACCCTTTTGTGTAGTTTTCACCACCTGGTATAAGATAATGAGAATGATCACTAAACATGTGTGTATGTGTATTACAGTTTTCACTTAAAATACTCTGTAACGTCTGATCAAATGGCTCAATACCACCCCAAGGTTTTTCTAACATATTTAAACGACCAGTCATTACGTCTCTTCTAGCGGGCATGCAAGGAGCCGAACCGCACCAATGATTATCAAAAACTAGTCCTCTTTTTGCTAGCCTATTAATATTTGGAGTTATAGCCAAATCTTCAGTTCCAAATAAATCAAGCATTCTTCTGTTCACAGTATCTAATAAAATAAAAATTGTTTTCATATTAAACTCCTATAAAATCATTACTCACAAAGACTTTACCACCATCTAATTAATTCAGTTACCTTATTACGTATTTCAACAAATTCCGGATCTGCAATATCTCTAGGATGTTGAAGATTAACAGGTAATCGGGATTTCACTTTAGCAGGTTTATTTGTCAATATCATTATATTTTCAGCCAAATAAACGGCCTCCTCAATATTATGAGTTATGAAAAGAACCGTTGTTCCCGTTCTTTCCCATAAGTTAATTAATTCATCCTCTAGCTTGAATCTTAATTCAATATCTAATTGACCATATGGCTCATCCATCAGTAATAAATCAGGTTCTGTGACAAATGCTCTCGCTATCGAAACTCTTTGCAACATACTTGCCGATAATTCTCGTGGATAATAATCCTTGAATTCTGTCAGACCAACAATTTCAAGATATTCATTAACTTTAATTTCTCTCTCTGCTTTGGGAATTTTTTTCACTTTTAGGCCGAATTCAACATTTTGAAATACCGTCAACCAGTCCATTGTTGATTCTTCTTGAAAAATGTAAGCTATATTATGCTTATTAGGATCAACAATTTCATTGTCCAAAAGGATTTCTCCTGAAGTTGGCGTATACAATTTAGTTATACTATTTATAAATGTTGTTTTTCCACATCCTGTTGGGCCGACGATACATAAAAATTCTCCTTTGTTTACATTAAAAGATATATCGTCGAGCACTAAAAGATCCCCAAATTGCTTGCAAAGGTTCTTTACTTCTAATTTTATAATATTCTTTGACACAAGCTTCTCCTTACAACGTTTTGTCCATTACTTCAGTAATCTCTTGTCTTATTGTTAAGAACTTCGGATCCACATTACTCCGTGGTCTAGGCAAATCTATGATATATTCATTATCAATACTCGTTGGACAATTTTTCAAAAGAACGATTCTATCAGCTAAATATACTGCTTCTTCTATATTGTTTGTTACAAAAATAACTGTCCTTTTTTCTTTTTCCCAAATTCTCGTTATTTCATCTTGCATCAAATAACGAGTTTGAGCATCTAAGGCACCAAAAGGCTCATCCATGAGAAGAACATCAGGTTCATTGCAATATGCTCTAGCAATACCCACACGTTGTTTCATTCCACCAGATATTTTTACAGGATAATGGTTTTCAAATCCTTCCAAACCTACTAAATTAATATAGTGCTGTGCTCTTTCTCTACGCTCAGCTTTAGAAACTCCTCTGACCTTTAAACCATATTCAACATTTCCCATTACAGTAAGCCAAGGAAATATCGCCAAAGATTGAAAAACATAGCCTCGAGCCGGTCCTGGTTCAGTTACCTTTTGATTGTTTAATAAAATTTCACCAGTGCTTGGTTTTTCTAGGCCAGCTAAGATTTTCAGGATAGTTGTTTTCCCACATTGTCCAGGTCCAAATAAAACTACAAATTCATTTTTCTTAACTTCTATATCAAACTTTTCAACAACATGTGTTGTCTCCCGATCAGTTACAAATGTTTTGCTAATGTCACGAGCTTGTAAAACATTATCTATGCTCCTCGTTCGTTCCATACCAACAGTTTCCTTTCCAAAAATCTCATGAAAGTCGCCAATCCATATCCGATCAAGCCTATAGCGACAATCCCTGCAAGAATTTGCTGCATATTATTTATTTCCATACCACTGACTATCATCCATCCTATACCTTCGGAAGATCGGACCATCTCAGCGGCAACCACAGTTGCCCAACTTGAAGACAATGAAATCTGCATTCCCGCAAAGATATGAGGAACAGATGCAGGAATCGTAATAGTTCTAAAAATTTGATTATCACTAGCTCCCAGCATCCTTGCAGCTCCAATTAATTCCGGATCCACACTAATTGCACCTGTATACGCATTTAAAGTAACATTAGAGAATGCTGCTAAAAAGATTAAAAAATATTTTGTTAATTCACCTAAACCAAACCATAGTATAGCCATCGGTATCCAAGCTATTGGAGGTATGGGTCTGATAATTTCAAAATATGGTCTAAATGCTGCCTCGAATTTTGGATATCTTCCCATTGCCAAACCACAGATAACTCCAGCAAAAGAAGCAACACTATATGCTATTGCAACACGAGATAAACTCCATAAAGCATGCCCCAATATTGTGTATTGACCTATATTAACACTGAAAGATCCAACAAACCTACTTAAAACATCTATTGGCCCCGGCATTAATTCTCCTAAAGATGAACTGTTAACTCCAATATGCCATATTAGTAAAAAGCCAAAAATTGAAATAAACGCGCTTATAGGTTTTGCCCATTTTGATTCCCAAAAAGTCTTATTCATTCTTTGCTCAACCTTCCTTTTAACACTCTTTTTTCTAATAGACCCAATAACCAACCAAGTACAGAACCAGTAATGCCGATTGCAATCATTCCCACAATGATAATATCAGGTCGAAATAACCCTCTGGATTGTTGAATCATAAAACCAATACCTTTTGTAGATGCTAACAATTCTGCTGCGATAATCGTTGTCCAGGCAGCACCAAGTGCCACCCTAAGTCCAGTCATCAGCATAGGTAAAGCCGTTGGAATTGCTACATGAAACAATGTATAAATATTCGATGCACCAAAAGTATGGGAAACCCATTTATGAACACTCTTTGTTTGCTGTATCCCGGTATATGTATTTATTGTGATAGCAACAAAAACAGATAGAAAAACAACCATACCCTTTGAAAGCAAGCCTATACCAAAAAGCACAATCATCACTGGTATCCAAGCAATTCCAGGTATTGGTCTTAATAAATCAAAAACCGGTCTAGCAAAAAGATCAAATTTCGGATACCATGCCATAACTATTCCTAAAGGAATTCCTATTGCTACACCTATTACATAGCCTAATAGTGTTATTTGAAGACTTGAACCTAAATGTTGCAGTAACGTTGCACCATCTGGTGCTGATACATAAAACTTTGAAAAAAATGATTGAAATACTCTAATAGGTCCCGGCATTATTTTGTGGCTAATGGTCCCCAAACCCTCAGTAAACAGCCACCACAAGAAAATGCCTATTACCAAAGATATTAAAGAAATAATAATGTAGCCAGATTTTTCTCTTTTTTGTACTGAATCAATACTAATATCTTCATTCATTTGCTACTCCTTTGTTATTCTAAAAACAAGCCGATGTCTTATAACTATTAAATAACATCGGCTTACAAAAGCTAGAATTTAATAAAAATTATTTTAAATCATCATAAGTTGCAATGTTAATTTTTATATCCATAATATCTTCAATATATGAAACATTAAAAGATTCGGGAACGTTAGGTAAATCTGCTTCTTCAACCTTTCCATCAAAGGTATAAAAATCAGCTATGGCAAGCATACCTAGTCCGTAACTATAATCTTCACTTTCCATCATAGATTGGGTTACATAATCACGATCTTCTATTTCCTTTAACATTGTTTCTTCATTATATTCACGACCATTTTTTGTAAACCAATCAATGGAGTATTCTTTTCTCATCTCAGGATCAGACATTAAATCTTCACATGCCCGATAATATGCTTTTACAAAAGCTTTTACCGACTCAGGATTATCTGCCGAATAATCTTTCCGAGCTAACAAGCCATCAAAAAGGGGAGATTCTGTAGCATCTTCGAAAGATGCAGCCATAATAAATCCTGAATCTTCAGCATCATAAGAAAAAGGAGGAGAAGTAGCAAGTGCATCTCCCTCACCGGCTACATAAGCTTGATAAGCTTGTCCATGATCCATATGTATTTGTTCGATGTCAGCATCAGAGAGACCAAAATGTTGGATGTATCTCATAACATTAAACTGTGCAGAAGTACCTATCGGACCTAAAAAGGTCGTTCCTTTTATACTCTCAGCAGTACCGTACATATCAGGTTTTCCTTCGATCTCACCCTTGTTTTCGAGAATAGGACTTCCTTCTCTTACATATATTCCCATGCCACCAGTCGTATTAGCTTCTCCGATCCACTCGCAAACTCCATTAGCTAATGGGAAAACTGACGCTAAACCATTTGCAGCAACGTCAAGCTCACCAGCAGCAATGGCCTCATTCAAAGGAGCCCCTGTTGGAAATAATACCAAATCTACGTCTAGTCCTTCTTCTTTGAAATATCCCTTTTCTAAAGCATACTGAGCCGGTACACCAATGGTTGTCGGCTGTGTTCCAACCCTTATTTTTGTTAAATCTCCACTACTAGCTTTATCCTGAACAGCATTATCTACACTATCGGATGTACCCGCTTCTCCATCATCTTTTGGTGCTTCTTCTTTTGCTGTACAACCAATAAATACTGAGCAGACCATAATCACTACAATTAATAAAGAAAATAGTTTCATTGTTGTCTTTTTCATTTCTTTTCTCCTTCTGAACATAAACATTATTATGTCTTCAACTTAATTTCGTGCACGTGCACTGTAAAAGTATACTACAACAACGCTAAGTCTCAGGCAAGATTCAATGAATATTTATTGCAATTTGTTCATTATTTGCTGCTATTATTGTGCAATTAATTGTTTTTTAAAAATAATACTCGATGTTTTTGATTTTATGCAACAAAGGATTATAATTTAAATGCGTTCACGTGCACAAATACATCATAAAAGGAATTATATATGACTAATCAAAAACCAAACCTTATATTAATAAATTGTGACGATTTAGGATATGGAGATTTAGGCGTTTACGGATCCGAGCTGCACAACACACCTTGTCTTGATAATTTAGCTAATCAAGGAAGACGTTTTACGGATTTCTATATGGCTTCTCCTGTTTGTTCGCCTTCGCGCGGAGCAATGTTAACCGGATGTTACCCACCCAGAATAGGCTTTGCAAGGTTTAATGACGATTGGGTTCTCTTTCCAGGAGATGCGGAAGGCTTGAATCCAAATGAGTATACACTAGGGGATCTATTTAAAGAAGCTGGGTACTCGACAATGACGATCGGAAAATGGCATTGTGGAGATCAGCCTGAGTTCTTGCCAACTAGACATGGTTTTGACCAATATTATGGACTTCCCTATAGTAACGATATGGCACCTATGGAGTTAAGACCAGATATGCCACCCCTTCCATTAATGCACAACGAAGAAATTCTCGAAGAACAGCCTGATCAAACTGGTCTTACTGAACGCTATGTAGAAAAGTCAATAACTTTTATTCGGGAAAATAGAAACAATCCATTTTTTCTGTATCTTGCACACATGCATGTTCATTTACCTCTTTATGCAGCAGCACCTTTCGTTAAGAAATCAAAAAACGGTGATTACGGAGCCTGTGTGGAAGCAATAGATTGGGCGACATCAGTATTAATACACGAGTTAGAAAAGTTGAATTTGCTAGAAAATACTATTATTGTTTTCACTTCTGATAACGGTTCAAGAAATGATTATGGTCCTAATAACGGGCCATTAAGAGGAACAAAAGCCACTACTTGGGAGGGGGGAATGAGAGTTCCTTTTATAGTATATTGGAAAGACAATATTGATCCTGCGGTATGCGATGGTCTCATCTCCTCTATTGACTTACTCCCCTCTTTTGCTTCAATGCTTGGAATTAAAATGCCTTCCGATAGAAAAATCGACGGGATTAATCAAATTGATTATCTATTAGGCAAAAGTGAAAAAAGTAATAGAGATACTTTCTATTACTATATGTGCGATAATCTAGAAGCCATCAGATACAAGAATTGGAAACTTCATGTCTCAAGAAGACCTGGCGCCGGAAAGCCAACCGGAGATTTTGGCGATCAAAATCAAGACTACGAAGAAGCGAAAAACAATTATGAAGTAAAAGAACTTTATGATTTATCAAAAGATATCGGAGAAACTAATAATCTATATTTAAAAGAAAAAAATGTCGTAATAGCTTTAATGGAAATAGTCAATCAGGCCAGAGAAGAGTTGGGAGACAGATTTACAGGTAAAGCAGGCAAAGATATTAGGTCTGTCGGAATTGTTGAAAATCCAAAACCCTTAACAGAATATGATGAAAATCATCCATATATCATTAGTCTATATGACAGAAATGAAGCTGGTTGATTTACTATTTCACTATAAAGTAATCATTTATTAGAAAGGGATCGTTTGATAAAACTTCCCTTTCTTTTTTCAAATATTATTGTTTGAATCCTGAAGCAATGATGATAAAGTATAATAATATATATAAATAATAATAAATATTTATGGAGATGATAATATGAGAGTTACTGCTCAAATGATTGCTGATTTAGCAGGAGTTTCTCGTGGTACAGTAGACAGAGCATTGCACAACAGGGGACAAGTTAGTCCTGAAGTCAAGGATCGTATTTTGCGAATTGCTGAAGAGCTTAATTATAGACCTAACAAGATAGCTAGTGCTTTAGTCAAGTCTAGAAGAAAATTTTTAGTTAAATTGATCATCCACAATTTATCATCTAATTATTGGAATGAACTCAAGAGTTATTTTTTGTATTTTTCAAAGGAATACATAGACTTTGGAATTAGGCTGGAGATTTTTGCATTAAAGACTGATGAACCTCAAGAGATGATTGTGGCTATTGACGAATGCATTAATTCAAAGCCTGATTATATTATTATTGCACCGTTCAACTTAGAAGAAGTTAGAAACAAAATTAAAGAGATAATAAGTAAAAATATACCATTATTAACCATAGACACAGTTATTGAAAACAACCCTTCTCCTTGCCATATAGGAACTGCCCCTTCAGAAGACGGTAAAGTTATGGCAGGAATATTCAATTTAGTATACCAAGAAGATAATCCCAAAGTACTTATTTTGTTCAGGTATCAGCATCACCGTTCAAGCTATTATAGATCAAAGTTTTTTATTAAAGAACTTAAAGAACTTAATCAGAATTTTTTGATAGTTGAAGAAGCTTCTATAACCGGATTACCACAAAGTTCGTACTATAAAACAAGAAAGTTACTAGAAAAACATAAAGATCTTGATGCGATATATGTTGCATCAGGTAATACCGAAGGTGTTTGTAATGCATTAATCGATTCAAAATTGCACAAAAATATTAGATTATTTGCTTACGATATAACTGGTAAATTAAGACATTATTTAGATGAAAACATTGTTACAGCAACACTTTGTGGTTCCAATAGAATAATTGCAGAAAAAGCAATGGAGACTGTTGCAAATGAACTTATTCAAGGTATTAAACCTCATTCAGACATCATAACACCAAATATTATTAAATTAAAACAATCCGCTGATATTGAATTGTTTTAATTTAATAAGAAATCCATATTTATCTTTTTTTGCATCATGAGTATAAAAATTTAAATCACTTAAAGTTGCGCAATATTGTGGGACTTTTCTACATTTATAATCGTAATATTTCTATATTATAATAAAATAAAGATATACCAAACTAAATTTCTATACGTATATCTGCTATCGTTTTGCCGGTTTCATGAGCAATTCTAGCCAGATCATCATATTCGTATTTCTTTTTTTTCACACCGTAGCCTTGAGAAACTTTCTGTTTTATTTCTCCATAAGGTGTTTTGATTTTATTAATTGAACGATCAAGGATATGCCGCTCACAAATTATTTCTCGGATGCCTAAAGTTGATGTATGTCGAAAAATTATTTCAGCAAAATTGTCTTTTTGCTTAAGATCACAGATCACAGATATCAAAGTTCCGGGGCGGGATTTTTTCATACCGATCGGAATTGTGTAGACATCCAAAGCCCCTTCATTCATGAACAAATCCATAGCAAAAGATATATCCTCAGCTGTCATATCATCAATATTGCAACTCAAAAGAGCGACTTTCTCTTTTTTATCTGCTACTTCACCGATAATACCTCGTATGCTATTCAATTGGGAAAAATCTTTTTTCCCGTGGCCATAACCTATAGTTTGTATTTCTAGCATAGGCATAGCTTTAAAATCATCAACAAAATATTTTAAAAGAGCTGCCCCGGTAGGTGTACAAAGTTCTGCTTCAATTTCACCGCCATAAATCGGTACATCACGTAAGATATATGCTGTTGCAGGTGCCGGAACCGGGAG
>JAAYKK010000063.1 GCA_012522435.1 Clostridiaceae bacterium
AGGCATGGTGATGAGGGACCATATCTTCTGATGGAAGTTGAGAATCTTACAGAAGATGAACTCGAACTGGGAGTTATCAATGCATCTATTAGTGGAATTCATATTTTCCCCAAATTTCATTTAACTGTTGCTGCAAAACAAACGGTTGAAGAAAGATTTTTATTGGGAGAAAATCAATTAAAATCTGCTAATATCACATCCTTTTCTGAGATTAGTTTTTACATTAGTTATCTTTACAAAGATCAGGATGGGCAAGAAAAAATCAAATCGAGTTCAGTAATCTCAATTTTTCCTGAAGCAGAGATGGAATATTATTATTCTGTATCAGAAGATCAATTAATAGGTGATAACGGTTATTTCTTTGCTTATCTGGATGGTTTTAAACCTGGACAAGATGGTAATCCTTCTGTTGTAAGATTGTCTTTTACATCAGGTGCTGAAGAATATGGTTTTAAGCTAAAAGATATAAAAATAAATGGTCACGCCATGGAAGGAAATCCCAAGCATGAAGTAATCCCGGGTTCATATTCAATTATTCCAATTATAATTGAAGATAAATTTTTGAAAGATAATAATCTTGAACAGGTAGAAAATATATCTTTTAAAATTGATACTTATGATATTCTTGAGCCGGATAATTTATTAGATGAATCGGAAGAATTAACTGTAACAATAAATGAAGCTATATCTCAGCTAGAATCAGATCGAGAAATCGTTGAAGTCAAATTTGGGGATGTTGCATATGATGCAAATGGACTTAAAATGACTTTTATGTCTCTCGAAGATCTTGATTATTTTGGTCCTGTTCTTAAGCTCGAGGTAGAAAATAACAATGATGCCGAGTATATATTTTCAGTAGAGCAATCGACTGTTAATAATACGAAGAGCTTTTTTGTTGCACTTCAAAATATTGAACCAAACGCGACCACTGAAGTTGAGATTGTTACCGATCAATACGACCTTAAAGCGAATGAAGTTGATTCGATGAAATTTACTTTTTCCATAAAAGATCAAGATTTCGAAACCGTAGAGGAAGTTAGATTTCCGCAATTTTATATCAGTGCTGAAGGAAGAGCAGAAGTTCCTGATCTTACTGAGCAAACGATTAAAGATTCTGATTCAAGTTCAAATGGTACTTTGATTTTCGATGACCAGGATTTGAAAATATATATTCAGCCTTTGATTTCAACAAGTTTAACTAAAATAACTGATTTGGTGATTGAAAACAACTCTACTGAAGGTATTGAAATATTAACTTATAAGTATGAATTAGATGGTGAAGAACAATCATTAGGAATATATGAAGAACTTGAGCCACAAACAAGAACCATTTATCCACTTTCATTAACTGATAAAGAAAAAGTTGATGAAATGAAGATTGCAATTGTAGCAAATTATAAAGACATGCCAGGGGTTAAAACTCTTACGGATGAATACATCTTTAAATTTGAACCCAAAGAATAATCCCAGGTCAATAGATTTAATTTAAAACAAGCCTGCCGGCAACTAGCCGGTGGGCTATTTTTATGCCAAAAATTACTTTTGTTTTCTTATAAATTGATTTTTTCTTAATGTGTAAAGATTGACTTTAGAGTTAGAATAGGCTAACTTGTAGTTTGTAGTTAGTCCAAGCTAACTAATTATTAGTTTAATTTTCATTTTTACGCTAGTTTTGAGGTGTTTTATGTCTAAGATAAAGTTTACGACCAAAGATGCAATTCAAATAGGTATTTATACAGCTATCTATTTTGTTGTCTCTGCTGTTGCGGGCAGTATCGGTTATATACCAATTTTATATCCGCTTGCTCCCTTTTTGATAGCTGTAGTTGGTGGTCCAATTTTTTTCTTTTTTCTACGCAAAGTTAATCATTTTGGTATGATTACATTACTTTCAACTCTCTGTGGAGCGATACTTGCCCTAACCGGCCATGGAATTTATTCTTTGTTAGCAGGCGTCGTAATTGGTTTGCTTGCAGATTATATTTGCTATAAGGGAGATTTCCGTACTTTCAGAACCATACTTTTTAGTTATGCTATATTTAGCCTAACTATGGCATCAAGTTTTTTTCCTATGCTTTTGGCGGCAGATTCTTTTTATAAAGATATTGGTTCTATGATGAGTGAAGAGTATGCCTCTGAGTTGCAGACTATAATGCAGGATTGGGTATTCATTCTGGTTTTTGTCGGAGCTTTTGTCGGAGGATTAATTGGAGCATTTTTAGGTAGAGCGGTAACACGCAAAAGATTCTCCAAAGGTGAGGCGTTTAAAGCATGAATGTCCGAACTAAAATTATGGTGGCACTTTGTATTTCAACAGTGATGGTTAATCGTTCTTTTAGATTAGCTTTTCCTTGGTTAATCATAATATTAAATCTCATACCCCTAATTTGGTTGATCTGTTTGAAACGTTATAAAGTAGCAGCTTTCTATGTTATCGCATATCTTCTAAGTTTGACCTATCAGACTGAGATTGTATTTCTACAAAACATATTAAATTATGTGCCTTACATAATTTTAATGATGATGGCAATTTTTCATTATATGTTACCGGGTTTTGCCATGGCTTTCATAATTTTCACAACAACTTCTGTGCAGGAATACATCAATGCTATGTCAAGAATGCGTATTCCAATGGCTTTTACGATTGCCACATCGGTGTTATTTCGATTCATGCCAACTGTCAAAGCTGAGAGAATTGGTATAAACAGAGCTGTAAAAATGCGAGGTATTACAAAAGCGAGATTTATCAAACAGCCTCTACAAACATTTTCTTTTGTTATTATTCCTTTGCTCAATTGTTCAGTCAGGATAGGTGATGAGTTGAGCATGGCTTCTTTATGTAGGGGATTATCATTAAATCAAGAACGCACTGTACGTCCGGAAGATCAGTTAAAGATTTGGGATTGGCTGGTAATTATTATTTCACTGCTGATCTTATTGATGTTTGTTTTTAATTTGAACGGCATGAGATTTTTGTTTCAAACTTAGGGTATTAAATGAAAAAACATTCAAGAAAACTTAAACAGCCATATTTCACAGTTGAGAATCTCAACTTCAGTTATAAACCTGACCAAAGCGATCAATTTGATTGGTTAGAACCTACTTTAAGAAGTGATCAAACTGAAGTAGAGGATATATGTCTTAGTGAGATCAATTTTTCACTAGAACGTGGAGAGTGCTTATTACTGACCGGACCAAGTGGTTGTGGTAAGACTACTTTATTGCGCACGATTAATGGCATAATTCCTGAATTTTATTCCGGGCAATTAGATGGTGAAATTAACTTGAACCAAAAATCTGTTTTAACATTAAAACCTGAACAGAGAGGATGCAAAATTGGTTCAATCTTTCAAAATCCACGTTCCCAATTTTTTAATATTATCGTGCAAGACGAATTGAGTTTCGGCTGTGAGAATTTAAATATATCCTATCAAGAAATTCAGACGAGACTTGCACCCTTAATTGAGCAGTTTCAATTTGAAAGCTATCTTGAACGTAGATTGTTTGATTTGTCAGGTGGCGAAAAACAAAGAGTTGCTTGTTTATCAATAGCTGCGATGCAACCTGAATTGATTCTCTATGATGAACCTTCTTCTAATTTGGATAAGCAGGGAATGGAGGCTTTACGTGATCTGATGCTAAACTTCAAAGAATTAGGAATTACTCAAATTGTAGCTGAACATCGTCTTGCTTATTTGGAGGATGTAAGCGATAAGGTAATGTTAATGTCGCAAGGAAAAATAATTAAGAGATTTACAAATCAAGATTTTCAAGCATTAAATTTTACCGAATTAGATAAACTGGGAATTAGAAAAACTAAAAAAGCATATGTAAATTTGATTAAGCCCAATATGAATTTAGTCAAGTCAAAACCAGTTGAAATTAAGCAGCCAAATTTATTATATCTCAAGAATAAACCTTTGAACTTTCCTGAAAAAGTGCTAAAACAGAATGCCTTGGCTATCAAATCATTATATCTTAAATATCCACGCAGCAAATTTCCCGTTTTGGACTTTGAGAATTATAACTTTGTTGATCAAAATATTCATGTCTTGACCGGTTCAAACGGAGTTGGCAAAACCAGTTTAATACATGCTTTAGCAGGATTAGAAAAACGGGCAAAAGGTGAAGTTGTCTGGCAAAGAGAAAAAATTCGATTGAACAAATTAAATAAGTTGTGTGGCGTTGTTTTTCAAGATATAAATCATCAATTGTTTAGTGATAGCTGTTTTGATGAAATGGCTTTATCTTTAGAAAATCAGAAATTCACAAGGCAAGAAATAGAGGAATTGATAAAAAATATGGCTGACAGATTAGACTTAGCGGATCATTTATTTGAACATCCGATGAATTTGTCCGGAGGCCAAAAACAACGTTTAGCTATCGCTTCTACAATTTTACTAAATCGACCCATTTTAATATTAGATGAACCAACTTCCGGACTTGATTTCAAAAACATGCAATCTATTGCAAATTTAATAAAAGAAATAGCAAAAGAAAAATTAATATTGATTGTTACTCATGATCAAGAATTAATTTTTGAATTGGAGCCAATTATCCATGAATGTAAAAACTAATAATGTAACAAAAATGAAAAATACCTATAGTAAAGTTTTGAATTATGGTGGAAAATGGAAAAGTTTAATTTGGTTTTCTGTGCCGCTGGCAATGCTAAGTGCGGTAGCAGGAACTTTACCTTATATCTATATACATAATATAATTTCTAACGTATTGCAAAAACCAATTAACAGTGCATATATTTGGTACAATGTTTGGCTGATCCTGGGTTTCTCTGTTCTGAGTATTGTACTATATTTCGCTGCAATGATTCTTTCGCACTTACTTGCTTTTCGTA
>JAAYKK010000064.1 GCA_012522435.1 Clostridiaceae bacterium
CGAAAATTTCAATGCTAGTCTCAGATATGTTTCAGATGTTGAAAATAATTGAATTAAAATTATCTTGATGACATTGGATATGTTATAGTTTGCACTATTAAAAATAAATTTCTGAAAATGATAAAAGATAATGGATATAAGTATGAAAATAGAATATATGATGATTATAATTGATGAAAACGAATTGTCTTTAAAAGAGAATAAAAATTATTTAAATAATTTGCTTGCTTTATCAAAAGATTGGGCAGAAGAAAAATGCTGTTCTTCTTATCATGCTAATGTTGTAGAGGATTTTCTAGGAAAAAATATTTTTGTTGCGATTTTTGAAGAGCAAATAATAGCTTATGCTTTAGGTCAAATCAAGCTTTTGAAAAGCCGAACTTCTTACAATGAAGTTGCTGAAAAGTCATTTGAACTTGATGAGTTTTATGTTTCAAAAGACTTTAGAGATCAAGGTATAGGTAAAAAACTGTATCAGTATTTGGAATTGTCGATCAAAGAAAAAGTAGATTTAATTCGGACAATAGCAATATCAAATCAATATAATGAACTATTGAATTTTTATATTGATCAATTAGGCTTGAGTTTCAATCATGCTTTATTAGTAAAACGTTTATAAGAGAATTAACTCAATCAACTTTAAGAGTAAAAACTAGCGCCAACTACAATTGAGAATTAAACGAGGTTTTTATATCAATGCAAACGATTGTCAAACAATTCCAAGAACTAAGTTTAGAAGAACTTTATCAAATCCTGCAAGTTCGCGCGGCAATTTTTGTCGTTGAGCAAGATTGCCCTTATCAGGATCTGGACGATAAAGATCAACAAGCAATCCATGTTTGGTTGGAAGATGAACAAGGAATTCAAGCTTATTGCCGTGTTTTAGACAGAGGCGTAAATTTTGCGGAGGTATCTATTGGTAGGGTCGTAACTGCCACCAGAGGTAAGGGGCTTGGGTATCAGGTAATGCAACAAGCTATCACTGTTGCCAAAGATAATTATGCAGCAACAGCTATTCGAGTAAGTGCTCAAGTATATGCAAAAGGTTTTTATGAAAAAAGTGGTTTTAAACAGGCATCAACTGAATACTTAGAAGATAATATTCCGCATATTGAGATGTTGTGGGAAACGAAGAGCTGAAGTTCACACTATCAACTATCGCAGAATTATTTAAATACATCGAAGGGTGCTCGTTTATCAAAGGGCATCTTTTTTGATCCTGTAGCAACTTGGTCTATGTGGGCGAAATAATTTTCTTTGTCTTGAGAATAGCCACTGTGACCTGTACAAATAATCTCCGGAGGACAATTTTTGAATCTCTTCTTTAATTTTTGCAGAGACTCAAGATTCGTTTTGGTATCCATATTGTAAAAATCAAAAAATCCATAACCGCCATTTTGATTAATGGCCATGGTATCGCCACTGATCAAAACCTGATCATCAACTAAATAACAACTATGACCAGGTGTATGGCCTGGAGTGTGAATTATTTCCACCTTAATCTCATTTAGATAAACTATTTCTCCATCTGTTAAAGTTGTAAAATCATTTTGGCGTGAAATAGAATTTCTAAATGAAATTGGACCAAAGACAAAACGTTTAGTTTGACCTGTCCAGAGAGCCACTTCTTTTTCATGCAGAAATATTTGAGCATTGGGATAAAGGGGGAGTCTGCCATCACTAAGTCCTCCTGCATGATCCATATCTGCATGAGTAAGAAAAACAGTCTTGATCGCACTTGGATCGAGATTGATTTTTGCAAATTCCTGTTCCATGTGGAGAAAATCAATATAGCCGGCATCAAAAGCTAATACCTGATCGCCTTTGGTATAGAACCATAGATTTACATCATATTGTTGTATACAACTGATTCTTTGATTAATGATACCTGTAGGTTGCGGATTGAGAAGGCCCGCACCTCTGACTTTGAGGGGTTTTATCTTTGTGCCGAAAAAATTAATAATACTCATGTCATTCTCCTTTAACTGAGAATGACATAAATAGAAAAACAAAGCTTGTAAATATCTGCTATCTAAATACTTCAGATAAACTAATGCCGGTAGTCTTGCGCACCAGATTTGCTAAATGAGCAGCATCATAAAAACCGGCAGAATGAGCAGCTTCGGTAATTGACATGTTATTTTGGACCAATTGAAAAGCAAGAGCCATCTGATTCATAAGCAAATAGTTTTTGAGAGTCATACCTGTAGTTTCTTTAAAGAGGTGAGTGAGGCGACTTTCGGATAAAAAAACGGATTGTGCTAATTCCGGTATAGAAGCAAAAAGCAAAGAGCGATCTTTAATTCCAGATATGACGGTCTCTATTCTTTTATCCCTAGACTTTTTAACTTCGAGGTTTAAGCCTAAACTTGTCCAAAAATCCGGAAAGATTTCAGACAAATTTCCCCTTAAAGCTTGTCTCAGAAAAAAGTTTAGCTTATCCGGCAAGCTAGCACAATAAATATCTTCTGCCAAGAACTTCTGCGCGAACACCTCACCCAAAAGACTGGTTGGATCAATTAGGAAAAGCAAAGTTTTTAGCGGAACTGCTTCAACACTGTGTGGAATAAATGAATCAAGAGCAAACATTGTAGCGACATGCTTTTTATTCGTTGTCAGCTCGATTGGTTCTTGGCTTAAAAAAAGATGCATCATTGAATGGCTATGCTTTTGGACTTTAGCATAGTTAGGAACAAATACAATGTAATCATCGGCAAAAATCATAGAATCCTCTTTGACAAACTATTATTACTTTCGGTTTTAGCATCTGGAAAACGGCTACTTGAAGTATGGTAATTTTCTGCTGTAAATACTGCAGTTAATCTATTATACGCTGAATTATTAAAAAATAACGAAGAATTCTGGAATTGCTCATATTATTAGCAGTATCCAAATTTTTGATAAAGTCCCTATAGTTGGTGTAAATTCAAAATAAAAAAAGATGAGTCACATCTCACCTTTCGGTACAATGGTTTTTTAACCAAATAAATCATGTAAGAGAGGTAAAAATATGACTCAACTTAA
>JAAYKK010000065.1 GCA_012522435.1 Clostridiaceae bacterium
ACGATTGTAATTAGAACTCATCGCATAATTATAAGCCCCTGTACCCGGAATGAGCAAGAGATCTCCCGGCTTAGCTTCAGGTAAGGCTATCTCTTGAATCAAAATATCTCCTGATTCACAACATTTACCTGCAATACGATAATGATCAACTATTTGATCCTGCATCCGATTTGCCAAAGCAGCTTCATATTTTGCCTGATACAACGAAGGCCTTGGATTATCAGTCATACCGCCGTCAACAAAAACAAATGGTATTCCTTGTTGAGGATATTTGATAGCTCCCACAGTATAAAGTGTGCTCCCGCTTGAGTTGATCAATGATCGGCCCGGCTCAATACTGACAATTTCAATTTCAAGTTGGTATTTGTCTAAAGCTGTTTCAATTCGCTCTATATATTTCTCAAGAAAATCCGGATAAGAAAAAGGTTGATCTTCAGCAGTATAGTAAACGCCGAAGCCTCCTCCCAAATTAATTTCCTCTAAATTTATTCTGAATTGATCCACAAGTTTTTTTGCAAAAGCGAGCATTGCTTCCGCTTCTTGCAAGAAAAACTCTTGGTTTAAAACTTGTGAACCGATATGACAATGAATTCCTGCAAAATTAAGCTGCGAATCAGCAATTAATTTTTCAATCAGTTCGAAAGTTTGTTGATCAAAAATGCTCATGCCGAACTTGGAATCTTCGGTTGTAGTTTGGATATACCGATGAGTATCGGCTTCTATACCGGGATTTACTCTAAGTAAAACCCGAACTTTTTGGTTCTTTTGTTTGGCGATTGAAGAGAGCAATTCATATTCTGTCGGATGATCGATAATTATCGTTCCGATCTTATGATCTAAAGCCATGCTAAGTTCTTCTGGTAATTTATTATTACCATGCATTGAGATCTTTTGAGGATCAAATCCTGACTCAATAGCAGTATATAATTCTCCCCCGCTAACAACATCCAAATGGAGTCCTAGTTCTCTTACTAAACCTAATACATACAAATTACTAAAGGCTTTTGAAGCATAGTAGATGTGGGTTTGAAATCGCTTGGATCGAAAATTATCGATGAACAATTTTGCCTTATTTTTAAAATGGGCTTGATCTACAATGTATAATGGAGTGCCGTATTCAGACCTTAATCTTGCCACCTCAACACCCCCAATTAGGAGCTGATTATTTTTGATTTGCATTGTGCCCTGTAATTTCATCTATTTCCCTCAACTTTTACACTATTAAACTATAAAATGCTAATATCCCATGCTGAAAATCAACTGTTTCGTATAGTCATTTTGCGGATTTTCAAAAACTTTTTCAACCGGACCATATTCCACAATACTACCTTGGTCCAGAACCGCAACCGTATCGCATAAATGATAAATAACCGCCAAATCATGAGAGATAAACAAACAAGAAAATTCAAGTTTTTCTCGTAAATCCTGAATCAAATCCAATACCTGGGCCTGAACCGAAACATCTAAGGAAGAGACCGGCTCATCCGCTATCAACAAACGAGGTGTCATAATCAAGCTACATCCCAAAGCAGCTCTTTGCAGTTGTCCACCGGATAATTGATGTGGATAGCGTAAGAAATAATCAGGAGCTAAACCGACTTGTTCTAATGACTCATATGCTTTGGCTTCAATTTCTTCTTCTGCAAATCGTTTTTGAATCACTAAAGGTTCCATTAACTGATAGCCTATTGTTTTTCGGGGATTAAAGGAACTATAAGGATCCTGAAAGACCATTTGAATGTTATAACTTAATTGTTTAGCTCTTTTTTTCAATGCTAATTTTTCTATTGAATTATCCTGGAATAGTATTTGTCCAGAAATAGGTTGTAAAAACCCGGTAATAATATTTGCTAAAGTTGTTTTACCTGAGCCCGACTCACCTATTAAACCAACGCACTCATTGTTTTTAATAGAAAGAGATAAATCCTGCAAAACATGGTTCATTTTACGGATTGAACCAGAATAACCGGCATAAATATTTCTTAACTCTAATAAATTATTAGTTCTTTCAGACATTGAGCTGATCATTCTCCTTTATTATTCAACAAAAAACATGCAGCAGTATGCCCTGGTGTTACTTGATACATGGGTGGCAATTCTTGTCTACAGCGTCCGAAAGCTTTTGGACAGCGATCTGCAAATTGGCAATTTAATGCAGGTCCTCTTGGATCCTGTGTTCTACCTTTCATTCTCAATAATTTTTGTCCTCTTTTTTCCTTGGTAGGAATAGATTCAAGTAACAATTCTGTATATGGATGTTGCGGATTCTCAATTACTTGCTTTACGGAGCCGATCTCTACGGGTATTCCCGCATAGAGCACGAAAACCCGATCACATAATTTATTCACAGTTGAAAAATCATGAGAAATATATAAAACAGAAATCTGTTTGCTCTCGTTGATGATTTTAATCAAATCCAGAATCTGTGCAGTTACTGTCACATCTAAAGCAGTGGTAGGTTCATCGGCAATCAACAATTGAGGATTGTTAATGATAGCCATTGCTATTAAAACTCTTTGTCTTTGTCCGCCCGAAAGTTCATGTGGATAACGTTTAGCTAGGTTTTTTACGTCCGGTAAATTTACCGCTCGCATTGTGCCCAATACTCTATCTTGACGCTCTGACAAGCTCAAATCCGTATGAATTTTTAATACTTCATCAATTTGTTTACCTATTCTCATCAAGGGATTTAAGGCTTGACTTGCATCCTGATAAATAATCCCCAGTTTATTGCCGTTAATTCCGCATCTTTCATCTGCAGAAATCCTGGTAATATCTTGTCCTTGAAAGAGTATTTTGCCTTTAGCTATTGAAATTCCGTCCGGTAAAATCCCAACAATTGCCATGGTAGTAATACTTTTGCCACTTCCGGATTCACCTACCAAACCAACAATTTCACCCGGTTTTATTGCTAATGAAACATCTCTAACCAGTTCTGCACCTTGAGTAGATACCACCTTTAAATGTTCAACTTTTAAGGTGTATTCAGGATTAGCCTGATTTGTTAGCTCAAGTTTGTTCATTGCAAGCTCCCTTTTTCAGTTAAGTGTTTTAAACCGTTGCTTATAAAAAAACAGCCCAAAACAATCGTCACAATCATCAATCCCGGAGCAATTGCCGACCAGGGTGCCTGAAAAATAAAGCCTTGCGCATCTTTTAACATTCCGCCCCAGGTAATCTGCGTAGGGGGTACTCCTAATCCCAAAAAACTCAATGATGATTCCGCCAAAATTGCATTAGCAAAACCCAAAGCAATCGCCGACAATAAACGTATTCTGATTAGAGGGAATAAATGCAACCAAATGATTCTATTAGATGAAGCGCCTAAGAGTTGTAGCCTTTTCACAAAATTCCTTTGACGGTATTCCAAAAAACCACTGCGGATCACTCTCATATATGAAGGAATAAACATAATACCCAGTGCAACAATAACTTGCCAAATTCCATCACCAAAAGTAGCAACAAAAAGCATTCCCATCAGGATAACCGGAATTGATAACAGGGCATCACTCAAGCGATTACCCCAATAATCAATTGATCCGCCGAAATAACCGCTAAGTGCACCGATAATCAGTCCAACCAGACAACCGATCAGATTAATACCGATTGAGATCAATACAGTTAAAGGCAAACCGCTCAAAACTCGCACGAAAACATCTCGTCCATAATTATCCGTACCAAACCAATGTCTTAAGCCGGGTGCTTGAAACCGCTCAGCCATGTTCATAGTTGTAATGTCATAGGGTCGATAAACAAGATTGATCAAAAACAAAAATAAGGGAATAGCCAAAAGGATAATACCAATTTTGAACTGAAGCTTGGCTCCCTTATTCATTAAACTGGCTCTATAATATGCTCGTTTTAAAGTAGGTGCCAGAATTACTTCATTATTTTTATCTCTTTTAAGCAATTTCACTTTTTGACACCTCGGATCGTATTCAGCTTATAAATAAGCTTTGCCCCCAAACCAGTCCGCAAGGCAACATGTTCCTTCTCTCTCAAACGTGGATCAATAAATTGATTGATCAAATCAACTAAGAAATTAACCACAATTACCACTATGGCAATCGTAATAATAATACCTAGAGTCAAGGGAAAATCTCTTGACTCAACAGCAGTGACTAATAATCTACCAAGGCCGGGTAAGAGAAAAACCTGTTCGATGATAATACTTCCGCCAAAGATCTCAGCAATAATTAATCCAAGCACTGTAATGTACGGAACTAAGCTATTTCTTAACACATGGGTTAAAATTATCCTGCTTCTGGTTACACCCTTACCGATAGCAGTTTTGAGATAGAACATCTTTTTCTGCTCAATTATTGAATCTCGCAAAAACTCTAATGCCATCGTAACTCTGGATAAAGCTATAGCCAGTGCAGGTAACAAATATTGCACTAATACGCTGCTTCCGCTTGAAGCACCCTGTCCCGATTTTAAGCCAAGCTGAGTTGTCCGAAAAATCAGCATTAAAATGACAGCCATAAAGAATGGCGGTATAGCTAAAGTAGTTTCAGTTGTAAAACGAATAGCATTGTCTATGAAAGAGCCTCGTTTTACGGAAGCCAGCAATGCTAATGGAACAGAAATAATAACTATTAAAAAGAAGGAGTAAATCGCCAAAGACATAGTTACCGGAATTGCTTGCCTGATCAGATCAATTACAGGTTTACCAAAACGGATTGAACGACCCATGTCTCCGTTTAATAAACCTGTAAAATATTTTGAAATTTTAACAGGAAGCGGATCATGAATACCAAATTCCTGTTCCAACGCTTCGATTGTTTTTTGGTCGGCATCCAGCTTAGACATGATTTGTGCAGGATTGCCGGGAATCAATTCAAACATAATAAAGACTATTAAAACAATTAATAACAGAGTTACCAGCATTTGAGCGGCATTTTTTGCAATGTATTTCAGCATAACAGTCCTTATGTTTAATTCAATTAATCGGCTTTAAAGTATACATTATACATATCTTGCACATATTGAGGATATGTTGTGTAACCACCTAATTTTTTACTAACTGCTGTCTGAGTTCCGGGATTTTGTAAAAATACTGAAGCGGAATCATCCTGTAAGATTTTTTGCATTTGATGATAGAGCTCAACCCGTTTTTGATGATCAGTCTCTACTAAAGCCTGTTCAAATAATTGATCAAATTCAGCACTTTCAAAATTAATGAAATTATTTTCGGATTTTGAATAATAATGACGCAAGACAGTTGCCGGAGCTACGTAATCAAAGGTCAAAGCAATTACAGTCGAGTCATAATTACGCCCTACATACACATCCGTCAGCCAAGTTCCCCAGTCAACACTTCTTACATCTGCTGTAACACCGATTTGTTCTAATTGAGCCGCAATAACTTCAGCTGTTTGAACATGAATCACATAATCGCCCGGAACAGTAATTTCAATTTTCAAATCTTGATATCCGGCTTCTTTAAGCATTGTCTCCGCCTCTTCAGGGTTATAAATACTTGTTAAATCTGAATTATAGTAGTCGTCCATTGGAGGAGCCATACCTGATTCCAAGGCATTACCTTCACCGAATGTTACTGCTTCAATAATCATCTGTTTGTCAACTGCCATATTTAGAGCTTGGCGTACAACCGGATCATCAAAAGGAGCTCTCTGATTATTCAAACCCCAGATTTGAACCATATTTGAATCTGAAGCAATAAAATCATAATTATTTTTTAACAAATCGGCCTTATCCATCGTCAAATAAGGGAAAATATCAATGTTTCCTTTTTCTAAATCTATCATTGCAGCGTCTGCCGAGGGCATGATCAAAAACGTAACTTCATCCAAATATGCATTTCGCTCACGCCAATAATCTTCATTCTTCTTCATTTTCAGATGTTCTTGAGTTTTATATTCTGAAAAGACAAAAGGTCCTGTTCCGATTGGTTTTTCTGCCTGTTCAGAATAATCTGCCGGAATGATTGCCAAAGTCATATAAGTAATAAAATCTGCATCAGATTCCTTTAACTTAACTGTCACTTGATTTGTATCTTGATCAGCTGACACAGATTCAACTACAGCTAATTGTGGAATCAAAGCACCCTCACTCTGATCTGAAATACCTGCGGCTCTTTCTAAGGAGTAGACAACATCATTTACCGATAATTCAGCTCCATTATGAAACTTTACGCCTTCTCTGATTTTAAAAGTATACTCAGTTGCATCATCCGAAAATTCATATGATTCAGCCAGAGCCGGTTCAAACTTACTCTCAGGTGTTAATTTAACCAAACCGTCAAAGAAATTATAGATAACCTCTTTTGTCCCTGCAGCGGCTGCCAAATAAGGATCCAGAGAATCTAATTCCTGGGTAATCCCCAAGACAACTGAACCGCCTTCTTTAGGTTTAGACTCTTCTGCTACTGATTCTTCAACTTCAGATTCATTTTTGTCTTTGATTTCAGTATCATCTTTAGAACATGCTGTGAGCAATAAGAGCAAAGCTAAGCATAAGCTGATTAATTTTATCACCTTGCTATTGATAGTCATTCCATTACCTCCTGTATGACTTGAATCCATTAATCTTAATAAATAAAGATAACTAGTATAATATACATTATACACAGCAAAAAATGTAGCAAATATCTATTTTATGCCGTTATCGAAAATGATAATTAGTATAATGCATAATATAAGCTGCAACATGCATAAATTTTATCGATGTTTTGCTATTTTAGTTGTATTTTGCATGTTTTTTTGATTTCTGGCGAATAATTATACAAAATGCTTTGACAATAAAAAAACATCTAAATATAATATATTACGTTA
>JAAYKK010000066.1 GCA_012522435.1 Clostridiaceae bacterium
AAAAAAGACTCAAATTAGAGTCTCAATTCTCGTTAATTATTTTACAGTATTTTAAAATGATCAGCCAACTATTTTATGGTATGTCAAGAACTATGGTAGATTCCTGCTTAACTCCGTCTCTGGAATAAATCACAGTTATCCGATCCCCTGTTTGCTTTTGATTAAAAACATTTAAAACGTCACGTAAGGTTTTGATTTTTTCATTATCTAAACGCAATACTTGATCGCTGACTGATAGACCGGCTTGATCCGCCGGGCCTCCTGCTTCTATTTGTTCAATAAACAAACCATCAGCTACGTCCGGTTTCAAGTAAAAGCTACAACCTAACGGTTTAACAAGTCTACTTACAATGATATATTGGGTATTTACTGTCATTGATTTACCCAATTTATCGTTTAACCTAGCTTGATCGGAAAGATAGTTATTTGAAGATCTAGGTAACAGATGTTTACTCCAAAAAGAAATGAAAACTAAACCCGACAACAAGATAAGAACAACCAAAATCCAAGCAACAAACAATACTATCTGAAGATGATTTGTTTGATTACTTTTTTTAAGAGGATTACCTAATTCTGTCTGATTGTCTTGATAGCGATAACAGCCATCTTGATTGACAGTCGGATAAATATTCGGTTCTTGCTTAAAAGCAAAAGAATTATCAGAATCGGCAATGTTAAATTTGTAATGTTCTAAATCTTTCATATCATTGGATTTCATTTGAAAATAAATAATTCTGAAATAATACTGGATTTAGCATACAGAGCGCATTTGTTATTCCAAAAAATACAAATCAAACAAAAATGTAAAAATATGAAAACAATGTGAATTCAAGCTTTAGTTTTGAACTTTTTTTCGTATAGTGTTTTGTCTATCAAACGTTGCAAAGCCCTGAAAGATAAGATATAGATTAGAGGTATTAATATTGCTGCCAATAAGAATAACCCTACAAGCAAACCACCAATAATAATACCGCCAATGACTGAAGCTATAGTACTACCCAGACCTCCCAAAAAGATAAAAATCTCTCCGCTGGAATACATTATCTGATCTAATACCTCGATAAACAAAGACGGTATTGTAGCTACTTCAAGAGCAACTTGACCAAATACTATTTTTGAAAATCCAATTAACAATAATGAATATTGTAAAAAATAACCAAACAGAATTCCAAGTTTTAAAAAAACATTAAGCCGGTGATAACGAGCTGCAGCAAAAGGCATCAGAATTAAGAGGCCTATCCCAAATAGTAAATAAATCCAAAAAGGTATAATCGATGTCTGGTTCTTCTGTTGTGGAAAAATGAAGTAAATAGTACTTAAAAAACAAACTAGTGCACTAATTATTAAAAAAAATAACTTGCGAGATTTGTCTTCGAAATTAGAATCGGTCCAATATTTACCTAAAAAAAAGCCTTCCCAAAAATCCATAACTTTTCTCCAAACTATAATTTAAAATCTCTATGTCCAGCTTTTTCAATAGCTTCTACCAACTCTTGCCAAATCTCGGAGTCAGTGTCATAACCACTGAGTTCTAAGGTATTATTGTTATCATCGCTCACCTGGACGTTCCATACATAAAGTTGAGGTGTTTCCATTGTTTCATAACTTTTATCTCTATATTCTTCAACAAAGCGACTAATTACATCGTATAACGGTTTCATTTGGCTTTTAGGCAAGCCACGTACAAAATTGTTAAACCAATAATTACTGTCCTTCCATGATAATACATTTGTTTTAAAATCTAATTTAACTGTAATGTATCCTTTGCGATAACCTGCTAATTCACAGGTAGCCCATGTATAGAGTAGTTGATCATCAAACATCCAAATGCACCTTTAATTTATCCTATCTATTTTAATCCGGGAAAACCTTGTTGGCGTAAAGCTTCATACAAAACTATTGAAACCGAGTTGGCTAAATTTAATGATCGCTTCTGATTCGCCATCGGTATCCTAATACAGCGTTCAGGATGAGTTGACAATATTTCTTCCGGTAACCCTTTATCTTCTTTGCCAAAAAACAAAGCACAATCCGTATCATATTGTACATCAGAATATAATTGTTCGCCTTTGGTTGTAACATAATAGATCTGACGATCCGAAAATGCCGGCAAACAATGATCTAAATCAGCCCAAAGATTAACATTTAAATCAAACCAATAGTCTAAGCCGGCCCGTTTTAGAGCTCGATCATCAAGCGAAAATCCCAATGGCTCAACTAAATGTAACTGAGTATTTGTAGCAACACAAGTTCGCGCAATATTCCCGGTATTAGGGGGTATTACCGGCTCAACTAAAACAATATGAATCATTCGTTTTCTTTCTGTTTTTTATTCTTTCGACGTAATTCATCTGCCATTTTATCAAGTTTACTCAAACGATGATTCATACCTGATTTTCCAATTGGAGGATCAGCTTGTTCAGCTAATTCACGTAAAGAATAAGAGGGATATGCTAAGCGTAGTTTTGCGGCTTCGACTAAATCATCTGTCAAATCGGACAGCCCGATTTGCTCAATAATATAATTAATATTGTTAACTTGTCTCGCTACAGAATTTGCAAGTCTTTGAGCATTCGCACTATCACAATTTACAAGCCTGTTTACATGGTTCCGCATATCCTTTTCTACTCTTATCTGTTCGAATTTGAGTAATAGTTGATCAGCACCAATATAGCGTAAAAAATCCGAAATCAATTCTCCTTCTTTTAAATATAAAACTTCACTACCTTGATGTACTATACGTCCCGGCTCAAGTTCTAATTCAGAAAGAAAGAGTCCGTACCAAAGAGAAGCAGATCTTCTAGGTATATTAAACTCCAAATGATATCTCTCTTGAGGATTTGCCAAAAAACCGCAACCCAAAAACATCCCTCGCAAGATAGCTCTGACAATTGAATAATAGTTTTCTGCTGAATAATGCTCAATAAGGTTAGCAGGATTAGTATGAAAAAAACGTTCAATCGAGTCAGCAATTTCAGAAATTAAATGTTCATCTTTGATAGAACAGGTTATTAATTCTTTATGACGAATAATCTCAGCCTCTCCATGATAATGCGCTCTTAATGCTCTCTGAAAATACTTAACCAAGCGATCTGATTGGGTTGAAAACCGTAAATTGTTTTCTAAAGACCTGAAGCTTACACTACAAAACGCGATAAAACTAATCTGCAAATAATTATCAAATTGTTGTAAAGAATCCAGAATACTGTTCTTTAGTTGAGCAGAAAAAGTCACAGTTTTTTCTCGATCAGCACTCTTTGAAGCTAAGGTTGGTTCATTATGTAAAGAATCCAGCATTAAAGACCCCCAACCGGATCACGTTTAATATCACGATGATCAATAAAGATCTGATAATCAAGATCAGAGAGCAGCTTGCCAATCTCTTCCGCAATCCTGACTGATCTATGGCGCCCTCCGGTACAACCAACGCCCAACGTAAGTCTGACTTTACCCTCTTTTTGATAAAGGGGTAATGAGAACTCAAAAAAATTCTGACATATTTGTAGAAAGGTATCTGTTTCAGAAAATTGCATGATATATTGACTAACGTTTTCTTCTAAACCTGAATGATCGCGCAACTCATCAATATAGAAAGGATTCGGTAAAAATCTTACATCAAAGACTAAATCGCTGTCCAAAGGAATACCGTATTTAAAGCCGAAAGACTGAATGAAAATTGTCATTGATTTCACATAATCGGTATGGGTTATCAAGTCGAATAAAAAATCTTTTAATTCATACTGCGACATCTCAGTAGTATCAATTGTCAGATCGGAAATACCTTTCAGATCTCTCAATTTTTCTCGTTCCTGTTCAATTGCATTCATTAAATTGCCACTTCCGGCTAATGGGTGGTTGCGCCTGCTCTGTTTATAACGCGAAACTAAAGTTTGATTAGAGGCTTCCATAAAAATAATCGTATGATTAGATCCTTCAGGAAAAATTTGCAAAAAATCAGAACTGATCGCACCAAAATGCATCAAACTTCGCACATCAATGCCCACAGCGAGTTTTTGTTGACGATTGGAATCCAGAATATCCATTTCTTTTTCTGTTTCAGCAAAAGCTTGTAACAACCCGGGTAATAATTTAGGTGGTAAATTATCAATACAAAAATAACCCATATCCTCTAAATGGCGCATTGCAGAACTTTTACCCGCTCCTGACATTCCTGTAACTACGATGATTTCCACTGAATCTCCTCTTCAGACCATTCACCGATCCATTTAACTTCAGGCTCTAAATTAACATCGAATTTATCTCTAACCACATTGTGAACATATTCAAAAACTTTATTGATCTCTGATGCAGTAGCTCCACCATAATTGATAATAAAACCGGCATGTTTAGCAGAAACACCTGCATTGCCTGCACGATATCCCTTTAAGCCGGCATCAGCAATTAACTTACTCGCATAATTACCGGGAGGTCTTTTAAATGCGCTACCGGCACTTTGTTTATCAATCGGTTGACTGTTTCTACGTTTGATTTGGAATTCTTGAATTTTTCCATAAATTTCCAAACGTTTTCCGGGTTTCAGTTTGTATTCAGCCTCCAAAATAACTGAAGGCAGATTATTATAGACACTGGTTCGGTAACCAAATTGATGTTCATTCAAACTTAAAGTTTTAATTTCACCTTCAGCTGACAGATATCTGGAACTGAATACAACATTTTTTGTTTCTCCATCATATGAACTTGCATTCATCAAAATAGCTCCACCAACCGATCCCGGGATTCCGGTACAAAATTCTAAACCTGATAAGTTGGATTTTGCCGCCATCGCATTAAGCGCGGCCAAAGAGGCACCACTTTGAGCCTTAATTATGTTTCCTGCTTGAGAAATTTTAGTGAAATTTCTTCCTAAATATATTGTTAGACCACGAATCCCGCGATCTGAAATCAAAATATTAGATCCTCTACCTAAAACCTGAACAGGAATTTCGTTTTTTTGACAAATTCCAACCGCTGTTTGAATTTCCTGATTGCTTTCAGGTAAAAAGAGTACATCCGCAGGACCACCTGCATTAAATGTAGATAATGAATCTAAACGGAAATCAAAAAATAGACGCTGAACAGGTAAACTCTTAAATAATTCCCGCAATAATAACTCCGTTTCACTCATACACTTATCTCCTTATCTCCTCTCATTTTTAGTTAAAGACCCGTTCAGTCAAGGCCAATGCTGCATTATATCCCATAGTTTTTTGTCTGAAGTTGATCGCCGCAACTTCAACAATGATCGCTAAGTTTCTACCCGGTCGCACCGGTATGGTGATTGAAGGTATTTCTATACCCAAAATTTCCGTCGTTTCTTCAATCAAACCTAAACGATCGTAGGCTTTAGTTTCATCCCAGAATTCAAGATTAATCACGAATTGAATATTTTCCTGCATTTTTACTGAAGAGACACCATAGAGCTCTTTTACATCCAAAATACCAATTCCTCTAATTTCAATTAAATGGCGAATAATATCAGGAGCTCTGCCTAATAAAGTTGTATCTGATACTCTGCGAATTTCAACTAAGTCATCTGCTATTAAACGATGGCCACGTTTAACAATTTCCAAAGCCGTTTCGGATTTCCCTACTCCGCTATCACCAAGCATTAAAATACCTTCACCATACACTTCAATAAATACTCCGTGTAGTGAAATTCTCTCTGCTAATTCAACGTTTAGATATTTACTGACACTGCTATAAAAAGAAGCAGTCCCTTCAGCCGTACTTAGAATCGGTGTTTTATAATTCTCAGCTACCTCCAACATTATCGGATCCGCAATGTGGTTACGACTTAAAACAAGACAAGGAATGCCCGTGGCAAAGAGTGCATTATACTTATAACGTCGTTCTTCTTCAGCTAATGAATTCAGATAAGCAATTTCCATATTACCTATCAGTTGAATTCTATCAGGTCCAAAATGCATATAATTTCCGGCTAGTTGAAGTCCGGGCCTCGTGACATCCGGAATAAAAAGTTCAGTGCTGTCAATTTTGTCGAAACCGCGAATAACTTCTAATTCAAACTCTTTTATCAAATCATTTAAATTTACTGAATCCATAGAAAACCTCATCTATTACTTAACCTAAAACATTAGATAAATTATAACATAAATAAAATGATCGTCCGCCCGGGTTTTGTAAAGATCAAATCTGTACTTATCTAATATTTTGTCTCAACTTATATGCTTTTTCAAACAAATGATATTTTATTTTACTGATGATGAAATTATATTCACCTAAATACTCATGAAAATGAGGATAGTAAGCAGATTTGTATTTTGTTAAACCGTCATCCAGCCTACCCTCAACTCCGCCAAGTCCTACTTTTTTAACACCTGATGCTACGGAATCACGCATACTATTGATATAATTATTGGCTTGACTCGGTATGTATAGATAATCAGTATTTGTTCCGGCATAAAGAATCTCGGAATGTATTCCATAATTGATCGTTAAGCAACCGGAAAGCAAAGCCTCACTTCCATCTTTGGACTGACTTTCGGTTAAACGTTCAAGGTGAGTTAAGTTTGAGTCAAGCTGTTCTTGATAGTTGCGAACTGCTTTAGGAGCTGTCTCACCTAATTCTAAAATTTTCTGCCTTAATTCTGCAACAGTATTTTGTCTTTGTTCAATATTTTTTGTAATCGGTAAACGTGAGAGATACAGTGCAGCTTGATCACCAAAAATTTCCATAAGCTGATGAAAATATGCTTCAGATCGTAACGAAATATCTTGGCGCTCTTCTGTAGATTCAACTACTTGATTAAATTGTGATATCTGGTCAATTGTTTCACGCTTAGTAATCACATTTTGTCTTTGACAATCTTTTTCATAACGCATAATTCTCTTTGGCAAAGCATCATCCACTGCCTGTCCCTGATCAAAATAAACTACAGCCTCAAATCTGGGTTGGATTGTTGAGTGCATATCTAAATCAAAACCCTTATGTATGAATCCAGACTGTTCAATCAGTGAATGTAATTTCATAACTTCAGAATCCGGTTTTACTTTATCTTTTTCAGGTAAAATAAAATTCCTTCTGATTAAAGGAGGAGCAATTGTCAAATAACTAGCTTTATGGTCTTGAGCTAGCTTTTGCAAATTTTCTAAATAAAAATCAAATAAGGCTCGATTTGAATAATCAAATACCGGACCTTTAGGCATATACCAAATCTTAATTCCTAAGGGTAATTTGCGAATTAAGATCAAACCTGAACCCACTATTTGTTCTGACTCTTTTTCGATCACCGCAGTAAAGACTGATTCCCAAGCAGGATGCTTAACTTTCGCCCAATGTGATGACTGCAAAATGCTGCCTAATTCATGTTGACTGACAAATATATCATATTTTTCTTTATCTATATCTTGAGTAATAAATTTATACATGAGTAATGCCTCCGTTCATATTATTACCGTAAGTATTAATAATAGCAAAAATTGTTTAATCATTTAGCTTAAGCTAAAATTTAGTTGAAAGAGAATTTTTCTGAAAGGACAAATCTATGAAAATTGAACAATTTACTAAATGGCATTATGCTCACAGTGCTCAAGCAGATCCTTCAGGAAACTTAATAGTTTTCCAAGTAACTAAACCTAATTTAAGTGCTAATAACTATCAGACCAATCTTTGGTTATATGATAGTAAAATCTCTGAAGTGAGACAATTAACAAATTCCGATCGTGACGGTTCTGTCCTCTTTTTAGAAAATGGAAAATTGCTTTTTTCATCCGAAAGAAAACATAAGCAAGCATCTCAAACTAAATCACAAGGTACAACATCTTATTGGCAAATTAACCCTCAGGGTGGTGAAGCTGTATTTGAATTCGAAATAGATTTGAAGGTTAATAAAATCTTTGAATTAGGAGATGACAAATATTTGATCCATGGCTATCAAGATACAAATCAGGGAAAAGATTGGTTAGAAATTGGAGATCTGCCCTTCTGGCTTAATGAACAAGGATACGTAACCGGTATCAAGTCAGGGCTTTATTTGTTTGATGCTAAACTAGCCAAAGCTCAGGATAAGGAAAAAGAAAAAAATCTAGGTAACAATATTACACTTGCCGCCAGCAAAGTAGTCTTGGCAGATATCGAGCCAGAGTCTTCTGAACATAATTCTAAACATAAAGATTCAGCAATAAAAAAATCACAACTAGAGAGAGGAATCCTGAAGTTAATTACCCAAACAAAGCAAAACGTCAATTTAGTTGAAGTTGCACCTGATAAAAAATCCGTGCTGTTTTCCTGTTCGATTTTTGACAAAGTAATGCCTGTAACAGAAGATCTCTATCTGATGGATTTAAATAATTACCAACAAACTGCGATCAGTAAACAAGAATACCAAATCAGAGATATTAAATATTTATCCGGCCAAAATGATAAAGCTTATTTAATTGCTTCTGATTGCAAAAAACACGGTCTGAATCAAGATCCACAAATCTATCTAGTAGATCTTAATCAACATAATATTGATCGAATCAGCAAACCTGATTTTGACTATTCAGTTGGCAATAGAGTCGGAACGGACGCCAAAGTTAGCGGAGGAGATGAGACCTTTGTCTGCGGAGATGAATTATACTTTATTTCAACCTCCAGAGAAAAAGCAGTTTTAAGAAAAATCAATCCGCAAGGAATAGTGAAGACAGTAATTGAGCAAGGAGGTGCAATTCGTTGCATCACTCTGTCTGAACAGACAATTTATTTTATAGCTATGTTTGATCTCAACTTACCGGAACTCTACAGCTATCAAAATAAGGAAATCAGACAAATAACTGAGTTTAGCCAGATTTTGTCAAATACGGAATTAGCTCAAATCGAAATGTTTCAGTATGAGTCAAATGGAGATCTCTTAGACGGTTTTGTAATGAAGCCCAACAATTTTCAAGCAGGGAAAAAATATCCCGCATTATTAGAGATTCATGGCGGCCCTAAAACAACTTATGGCACAATCTTACATCATGAAATGCAATTTCTCGCCGCCCAAGGATATTTTGTGTTTTATACAAATCCTCATGGCTCAGATGGCTACGGTGTAGAATTTTCAGATATTAGAGGTAAATACGGAACAATTGATTTCCAGGATATAATGAATTTTACGGATTTAGTGCTTGAAAAATATCCGCAAATTGATTCTGATAGGCTTGGTGTACTCGGGGGATCATACGGCGGATTCATGGTAAATTGGATCATCAGTCATTCTAATCGATTTAAAGCTGCTAATTCACAACGTTCAATTTCTAATTGGTTGAGTTTTTATGGTGTTTCAGATATTGGGTATTTCTTCGCTCAAGATCAAACTTCTGCAAATCCTTGGGATAATCCGCAAGATATTTGGCAGCAATCTCCGCTCAAATACGCAGATAAGATAACAACACCAACCTTGTTCATTCATGCAGATCATGATCTGCGTTGCCCGTTAGAACAAGGCATTCAAATGTATTCAGCATTACAAGTCAATCAGATTGACACCAAACTGGTAATTTTCAAAAATGAAAACCATGAACTATCCAGATCAGGTAAACCACAAGCTAGAATCAAACGTTTAGCAGAAATCAAAAATTGGTTTGATAAACACTTAAAAAATTAAGAAAATAATTCGCAAAAAATAAGTGTAATACTAATGTTCATAAGCACATGATAGTTCATATTATTTTCACATCTATTATAATAATGCAGCATATAGTATTAATAACTACAATCTATGCAATATTAGCATGAAGGGAGAATGCAATGCAGAAACTAAAAGTGCTTCTGACCGGTGCTAGCGGATCATTTGGCAAGGCTACACTGGATCTCTTATTGGAAGAAGATAAGCTTGAAATTACTGCAATGGCTTTAGACACTCGTAAAGAGAAAAAAATTCTAAAACCCTATCTTAAAAAGCGTAAATTTAAGGTAATTTATGGTGATATCAGAGATTATCAAAC
>JAAYKK010000007.1 GCA_012522435.1 Clostridiaceae bacterium
ACCGGAATAACTTCAGTAATCTTAAAGAAAGCAGCCTGACAAATTGTATTAATTCTTGAGCCTAAACCGATCTCAACCGCTAAATCAACAGCATTGATTGTATAAAAGTTAATTTCATTTTCAGCTAAGAAACGTTTCATCTTGCCCGGTAATTTGTCTTCTAATTCTTCTTCTGTCCATTGTGTATTGAGCAGGAATGATCCGCCTTTTTTCAATGGGCTTAACATATCATAAGTATGTACGTATGCTTGATTATGACAGGCGACAAAGTCTGCCAAATCAACTAAGTAAGGTGCTCTAATCGGTTGATCTCCGAAACGCAAATCTGAAATTGTGATACCACCTGACTTCTTTGAGTCATAACTGAAGTAGGCCTGAGCATACATGTCAGTATTATCACCGATAATTTTAATCGAATTCTGATTCGCTCCAACTGTACCATCAGAACCTAAACCCCAGAAGCGCGCAGCAAATGTTCCTTCACGAGCAACATCAATGCTTTCTTCTATTGGTAGTGAGAGATGAGTTACATCATCATTGATTCCAATTGTAAAGTTATGTCTTGGTTCATCGGCTTGTAAGTTTTTGTAGACTGCCAAAATTTGATCCGGCGTAGTATCTTTAGAACCTAAACCATATCTACCGCCGACAATTTTGGGTGAATTTTCAACATCTTTGAATGCTCCAACAACGTCTAAATAGAGAGGTTCACCTTCTGCACCAGGTTCTTTGGTTCGATCAAGAACTCCGATTGTTTTTACAGTTTCAGGAATTACATCCAATAAATGATCGATTGAGAAAGGACGATATAAATAAACATGAACTACACCGACTTTTTGTCCTTTAGAATTCAGATAATCTGCCGTTTCACAAGCTGTTTCGAATACTGAACCCATACATACGATAATTTCTTCAGCATCTTCAGCACCGTAATATTTGAAAGGAACATATTCGCGTCCTGTCAATTTGCTAATTTCTGACATGTATTCTTCAATAATCGGAACTAATCTAACATAATAAGGATTAGATGCTTCACGAGCTTGGAAGTGCACATCAGGGTTTTGAGCTGTACCGCGAATTACCGGATCATTCGGTGTGAGGGCACGTTTGCGGAATGCTTCAACAGCATCCATATCTACTAATTCTGCCAGATCATCATAATCCATGACTTCAATTTTTTGATATTCATGAGATGTTCTGAAACCATCAAAGAAATGTAAGAAAGGAACACGTCCTTTTATCGCTGCTAAATGTGCAACTGCAGCCATTTCATGAGCTTCTTGCACACTGGATGAGGCCAGCATTGCAAATCCGGTTTGGCGACAAGCCATTACGTCAGATTGATCACCGAAAATGGATAGCGCTTGTCCAGCTATTGCTCTAGCAGTAACGTGAAAAACACCGGGTAATAATTCACCGGCGATTTTGTACATATTCGGTATCATTAACAATAGACCTTGTGAAGCTGTATAAGTGGTGGTTAAAGCACCGGTTCCCAATGAACCATGTACAAATCCAGCAGCACCGGCTTCAGATTGCATTTCAATAACATCTACAGTTTGTCCGAAAATGTTTTTGCGGCCTTCTTGCGACCACTGATCAACATAATCGGCCATTGGTGATGATGGAGTAATCGGATAAATGCCCGCTACTTCGGAGAATGCATACGAAGTGTAAGCTGCGGCCATATTCCCGTCCATCGTCATAAATTGTTTCTTTTTAGTCATTATTTTTCTCCTTTTGACCGAAATTTACAACTTTATTTATATATTTATTCAGATTATTATTATAGCATACTTTATAATAGTATGAATTTGGGGTTAGTTAGCGAAAGCTTATTTTCTAATGATTAGACTTTCACCTGTCATCTCTTCAGGTTGTTCAACTTCCATCAGATCCAACATCGTGGGAGCGAGATCCGCCAAACGTCCTCCGGACTTCAGTTCTATATTCTCTTGACCAACAACGATCAATCTGACCGGGAAGGTTGTATGAGCAGTAAATATTTCCTTAGTTACAGGATCTACCATCTGTTCACAATTACCATGATCCGCTGTTAATAGTGCAATGCCTCCCATTTCCAAAATCTTCTCAACCACTTGCCCTACACAATCATCAACAGCTTCTACTGCTGCAACAGCTGCTTCAAATACACCGGTATGTCCTACCATATCACCGTTGGCATAATTACAGATAATCGTGTCATATTTATCTGAATCCAAGCGTTTCAAAAGTTCAGCCGTAATATCATAAGCACTCATTTCCGGCATCAAGTCATATGTAGCCACTTTAGGTGACGGAAGTAAGGCTCTGTCTTCACCGGGATATTCTTTTTCAATACCGCCATTAAAGAAAAACGTAACATGAGGATATTTCTCAGTTTCAGCAATTCTCAATTGTTGAAGGCCTAAACCGGAAACATATTCACCAAACGTATTATTTAAAACTTGTGGACCATATGCAACTTGAAAATTCTCAAAAGCATAGAAATCCTTATGGTATTCCGTCATTGTCACATAGTAGGGATCCAGATGACCGGTTTTCAATTCAAATTCTGAAAAATCAGGCTCTTTAAATGCTCTGGTCAATTCACGTGCTCGATCAGGACGGAAATTGAAGAAAATAATACTATCGGTATCTTCAACCAGCCCCACCGGCTGACCTTCCTGGTCTACAATAGTGGTAGGTACAATAAATTCATCGGTAACACCTTCAGCATAAGAATCCTTTAGGACTTGGACAGGATCTGTACCTGATTTGGAAGCAAAACTGGTCAATGCATCATATGCTTGAACAACACGTTCCCAACGATTATCACGGTCCATAGCATAATAACGACCGCTGACTGAAGCTATTTCACCAATTCCCAGCTCATCGATCTTGGCTTGTAATTCTTCCGTATAACGAACACCGGCCGTTGTCGGTACATCGCGTCCGTCATAAAAACAGTGAATGTATACTTTTTTAAGACCATGATCTTTTGCCATTTTAAGTAAAGCATATAAATGTTTTTGATGGCTGTGCACTCCACCGTCTGAAAGCAAACCTAATAAATGTAGAGCCGATTGATTGGTCTTTGCATATTCAATCGCTGAAACAAGAGGTTCATTTTCAAAAAAACTACCGTCATCGATCGCTCTGCTAATTCTGCTTAAATCCTGATAAACTACTCGTCCGGCTCCTATATTCATATGACCGACTTCTGAGTTTCCCATTTGTCCGTCAGGAAGACCTACATCTTGTCCGGAAGTTTTAATGCTGGTATTTGGCCAAGCAACTTGATACTTATCCAGGTTGGGAGTTTTAGCAGTATAAACAGCATTAAATTCTTTATTTTCATTAATACCAATACCGTCCAAAACAAATAGAGCAACCGGTCTTTGTTTGATCTCTGTCATTAATATTACTCCTTGAGATTAAAAATTATTCAACTAATTAAAAATTAGGCCCAAACCAGATTGTTTGAGCCTAGAGTTTTTATGCTAAACAAATAACACTAAAGTCTTGTGGTTTTAAAGAAGCCCCACCGACAAGTCCTCCGTCAATATCAGATTGACCGAACAAGCCAGCGGCATTACCGGCATTCACTGAACCTCCATATTGAATCACAAGTTCAGCAGCAATTTGTTCATTATATAATTCAGCAACTAATTCTCTGATATATGCACAAACTTCTTGAGCCTGCTCATCACTTGCAGTTTTTCCTGTACCGATGGCCCAGATAGGTTCATAAGCAATCGTGATAAAGCTCATTTTATCTGCGGGAATACCTTCTAAGCCGTTAACGATTTGACCTTTAATCCAATCAAATGTTTCGCCTGCTTCACGTTGTGCCAAACTCTCACCACAACAAATGATGGGTCGTACGCCCCAATTCAAAGCAGCTTTTGCTTTTAGATTAACTGTTTCATCTGTTTCATTGAAATATTCACGACGTTCTGAATGTCCGATAATTACATAAGGTACACCCATCTCAGCTAACATCTTGGCAGATACTTCACCGGTATACGCTCCATTATCTTCATAATGACAATTTTGAGCTGCGATTTTCACATTACTATATGCGGTCACTTCCAAAGCTTTTGCCAATGCTGTGAAAGGTACTCCGATCGCAATTTTGGAATCTGCATCTTTAACAAGAGGTAATAATTCAAGCAAGAGTTTTTCTGCATCTGCCGGTACTCCGGCATTCATTTTCCAGTTACCTGCAGCAAAGATTCTGCGGCCTTCTCCACCGTCCATCAGGCAGTCCAGTCCCGGTAATACTTTTCCTTCCAGTAATTCTAAAGAAGCACCTCCACCGGTTGAGATATGAGTAACCTGATCAGCAAAGCCCATCAGTTCAACTGCCGCTGCAGAGTCACCTCCACCGACAATACTGATAGCATCAGAATTAGCCAGGGCATCTGCTATTGCTCTGGTACCTTTGGCAAACTCTTCAAATTCGAATACACCCATTGGACCGTTCCAAACGACTGTGCCGGCATTCTTAACGGCATCTGAGAACAATTCAATCGTTTTAGGACCGATATCTAAGCCCATACGATCTGCCGGAATCGCATCAGCCGCAACTATTGAATAATCAGCGTCAGCTGAAAATTCAGTCGCTGCCGCTATATCCACCGGCAATAACAAGTTCACATTTTGATCTTTTGCTTCAGCCAACAACTCTTTGGCTAAATCAAGCTTATCTTCTTCGCATAAAGAAGTTCCTATTTCATAACCTTGAGCTTTCAGGAAAGTAAAAGCCATTCCTCCACCAATGATTAGGGTTTCAACTTGTGGGAGAAGGTTTCTAATCACACCAATTTTGTCGGAGACTTTAGCACCGCCCAAAATCGCCACAAACGGTTGCTTAGGGTCTGTAATTGCTTGACCCATTACATCGATTTCTTTTTGAATTAAATATCCGGCATAAGCAGGTAAATAATTTGCTACACCTGCGGTTGAAGCATGAGCACGATGAGCTGTGCCAAATGCATCGTTGACATAAACTTCAGCTAAACCTGCAAGTTCACGAGCAAAGCTCGGAACATTTTTCGTCTCTTCACCATGGAAGCGTAAGTTTTCTAAAATCATGACTTGACCGGCTTCAAGTTTATCAGCTTTTGCCTTGGCATCTTCACCGATAACATCTTCAGCTAGGATAACTTCTTGATCTAGATATTCGCTTAGACGATTTGCCACTGGTTTCAGAGATAGTTTTGTATCGAATCCTTTGGGTCTTCCCATATGGGACATTAAGATAACTTTTGCACCATGCTCGACTAAATATTCAATTGTCGGCAAAGCAGCTCTAATTCTCTTATCATCTGTAATTTCACCGGTTTCCTTATCTAAAGGAACATTAAAATCAACACGCACAATTACTTTTTTGTCCTGGACTGAAACATCTTCAATATTCTTCTTTTTTCTTTTGGCCATAACAAGCACCCCTTATTTTAATATGTTACAATTTATTCTGTATTTATCTAAAATTATTGTATAACTAATACTATTGAATGACAAATAATCACTGGTTTTGTTATTAAAGGAGAAACGTTTTGAATATCACGTTATTGATCCCGTGTTACAATGAACAAAAAGTTTTGCCCAGAACTATTAAAAAATTAAATCAAATCTTAAAAGATATGGTTGATTATAAGTTTTTGTTTATTGACGACGGTTCTACTGACGGGACTTGGGACTATCTGAAAGAGCAAAGCAAAATCGACAAACGGATCAATGCTGTGCGCCTGTCGCGAAATTTCGGTAAAGAAGCCGCCCTAACCGCCGGGCTTGAAAATGCAAATAGCGATGTAATAATCATCCTTGATGCCGATTTACAACATCCTCCGGAAATAATCCCCGAGATGATTAAGTTATGGCAACAAGGTTATGACGTGGTTGAAGGAGTAAAAGAATCCAGAGGCAAAGAAAGCTTCTTTTCAAAACTTTCTGCAAAAATATTTTATAGCATGTTCAAACAACTAACCGGCAGATCCATTGATGCAGCTTCCGATTTCAAATTATTAGATCGCAAAGTTGTAGAGGCTTGGCTACAATTTAAGGAAAGAGAAACTTTTTTCCGCGGGCTCACCGCTTGGATGGGTTTCAAACGAATTGTGATTCCATTTGTAGTTCAAGAAAGAGAAACCGGTGATTCTAAATGGTCTTTTCGAAAACTGTTACGGTTAAGTGTTAATGCTCTGGTCGGTTTTTCGGCCAAACCTTTATTAATTATTCCAGTCTTAGCTTTTATCATGTGTATAGGATTTATGGTCTTAGGAATCCAAACCTTGATCAATTGGTTTTCAGGTCATGCGGTTGAAGGCTTTACTACAGTTATCCTCCTATTATTATTTATCGGAGCTGCAATAATGATCAGTTTGAGTTTAATTGCACTTTATATAGCCAATATCTTCAATGAAACAAAAGGCAGACCCCGCTACCTCATTTCCGAGAAAATTTATCCGGAAA
>JAAYKK010000067.1 GCA_012522435.1 Clostridiaceae bacterium
TAATAATATAGATATAGTAATAATAGATGTAATCTATTATTACTATATCTAGTTTTTGTGAGGTATTTATGAAATTAAGCAGTTTGCAAAGAAATCTTCTAAAAACCCCGGTTATCATAGCTGTAAAAGATGATGAGTCTTTCGAAAAAGCTATAAATAGTGAATATAAAATAATCTTTTTATTATTTGGTGATATTTGTCATGTCCAAGAGCTGACAAAAATAGCCAAAGAACATGATAAGTTTATCTTTGTGCACTTGGATCTAATTGATGGCATGTCGAGCAGAGAAATATGTGTTGATTTTATCCATGATTTTACCGAGGCTGACGGGATCATTTCTACTAAACCTCGCCTGATTAAATATGCCAAAAAACATGATTTGATTACTGTCTTGAGAGTTTTTATGTTAGATTCAATGGCCTTAGAAAATGCATACCATAATATCGATTATTCCAATCCTGATCTGATAGAAATTTTACCCGGAATTGCCACGAAGTCCTTTTGCTTAGTTAAAAAGCATTCAAATATTCCAATTATTGCCGGCGGATTAATCAGAACTAAACAAGACATCATTGATGCTATTTCCGAAGGAGCGACAGCTATTTCTTCAAGTCGTTTTGAATTGAGTGAAGTAAATCAGATCATGAAACAATACATGGCAGATAAAGAAAAACAAAACCTCTAAACTGAACAATCTATTTAGAGGTTTTATAAAAATTGATAATTATTAATTTTTAGCTTAATTTATGAATAAATAATCCACTACGAAGTTTCGGTTCAAACCAAGTAGATTTCGGAGGCATCAATTGATTTGCATCAGCAACTGCAAAGAGCTCCTCAATACTGGTCGGATACATAGCAAAGGCCAATTTCATTTCTTGACTGTCTACTCTTCTTTCAAGCTCTTTCAGACCTCGAATACCACCGACAAAATCAATTCTCTGATCCGTTCTGGGATCTTCGATTCCTAATACCGGCTTTAATAAATTATTTTGTAAAATAGAAACATCTAATGATTCAACCGGATCTGTTGCATCATATGTGCCTTGTTTGGCAATAATTTTATACCAATCACCATTAAAATACATACCGAACTCCGATTTAGCTTGTGGTCTGTATGCTTTATCGCCTACGAGCTCAAGTTCAAATTTATCTTGAATGACTTCCAAAAATTCCTGTTCAGACAGATTGTTGAGATCTTTAATGACACGATTGTAGTCGAATATCTTTAGTTCTTGATCCGGAAAAACAACAGCTAAAAAATAATTAAATTCTTCTTCACCCGTATACTCAGGATTTGCTTCCCGCCTCATCTGACCTACATTAACTGCTGAAGCACATCGATGATGCCCGTCAGCAATATATAAAGAGTCTATCTCGGAAAAATCAGAAGCCAACTGTGTGATGGTGTTATGATCATCAATCACCCAAATACGATGAATAATTCCGTCATCAGCCGTAAATTCAGTCTCAGGACTTTTTCCCTTAAGTTGATCGATCAGTTGATTAATTTTTTCTTGTTGCTTATAAGCTAAAAAGATCGGACCTGTATTCGCGTCTAAAATATCGACATGCTTAATCCGATCTGCTTCTTTATCTGCTCTGGTTTTCTCATGCTTTTTTATTCTGTCTTCCAGATAATCATCTATAGAAGCACAGCAAACAATTCCAGTTTGACTGCGTCCGGCCATAGTTAATTCATAGATATATATGCAGGCTTTAGGATCCTGTTGAACCGCTCCGCTCTCTACTAATTTATCCATATTGATAACCGCTTGTTCATAAACGCGATCATCATATAAATCAATATCTTGATCCAATGTAGTTTCCGGTCGATCAACTCTTAAAAAACTATATGGTTTTCCCTGTATTTTTTGAAAAGCCTCTGCCCTATTCATAACATCATAAGGGAGGGATGCAACCTCTTCAGCACATTCCGGTAAAGGCCTGATTGCTTTGAAAGCTCTAATTATTGCCATTAATCTATCCTTTATTTATTTCCGTTCAATTTTCTTATTCTTACTACACCATCAATATCGTAAATTGCTTGAACTGTATCTTTTTTAATCTTATCGTCTATGTCTATCATAGTATAAGCCCAATTCTCTTTATGACGATTGCTTAAGCGAGAAATATTTATTTCTTTATTAGCTAAAATATTGGTAATCTGACCGATCATATTAGGAATGTTTTTATGTAAAACTGTTATCCGACTATAACCGTTACAAACACCGAAATCGAAATTCGGAAAATTAACCGAATTATGAATATTACCATTTTTAAGATAGTCAACCATTTGGTCAATAACCATTTTAGCAGCATTATATTCACTTTCAGGAGTAGATGCACCAAGGTGAGGAATGTTAATTGTACGTTCCATAGTCAAAGTTTCTTCGTCCGGAAAATCGCAAACATAATGAGAAATAATATTTTGATCAATTGCCTGTTTTAAAGCATTGGTATCAACCAAACCACCACGCGCCATATTTACCAAACATAATCCGGGTTTTGCATTCTTCAACAACTTTGCATTGACAAAGTTTCTGGTATCTTCATTAAATGGAATATGAAGTGTGATAAAATCACATTGTTGAAATAATAATTTTAAGTTATTAGATCTTTTGATCCTGCTATTGAGGTCCCAAGCGTGCTTGACTGTAAGAAAAGGATCATAGCCATAAACTTCCATTCCGAAGTCAACACACATATTGGCAACCAAAGCACCGATCTCACCTAAACCTATAACTCCAACAGTTTTGCCATAGAGCTCAGGACCTACAAATTCTTTTTTTCCTGTCTCTACAAGCGTCTTGATCTCTTGATCCGGTCTTAAATCCTCAGTCCATTTAAGAGCTTCAGCAACATTACGTGAAGCCATAATCATCGCCAAGGCAACCAGTTCTTTTACGCCATTTGCATTTGCACCGGGAGCATTACAAACTACAATTCCTTCGCCCGAGCATTTTTCAAGTGGAATATTGTTAACACCTGAGCCGGCTCTACCTATAAACTTTAAATTAGAAGAAAAATCCATCTCATGCATATCTCTGCTTCTCACCAAAATAGCATCCGGATTTTCAGCTGCAGGATCGACTACGAAACATTCAGGTATTGTATCCAAAGCATCTTGATCGATATTGTTGATTGGTTTTATTACATATTCTTTCATATTATCTCCAACTAAGACTATATTAATTATCTACGGCTACTTCACTACATAATATTCATTTCTTAACATTTTTAAATTGTTTAAGGTTAAGCATTATTCTTGGCAAATTCTTGCATGAACGATATCAAGCTGTCTATTCCTTCTTGTGGCATCGAATTATAGATACTTGCTCTCATTCCTCCAACAGCACGATGCCCTTTCAAATTCTCCAGTCCTTGTTGCTTGGCTTGTTTGATAAACTCAGCATTCAATTCATCTTTTTTACAAATAAAAGGCACATTCATTAAAGAACGATCTTCTTTTTCTGCAGTTCCCCGGTAAAATCCGCTATTATCAATGTAATCATATAGTTTTTGAGATTTGTGTTTATTGATTTTTTCAATTGCTTGAACACCACCTAATCTATCCAACCATTCAAAAACTAATTTACAAATGTAAATATTGTAACAAGGTGGGGTATTATACATAGAACCTGCTTTGGAATGTGTTTGATAGTCAAGCATTGTTGGGGTAATATCCATAGCATTGCCAATCAAATCATCTCTGATGATAACTACTGTAACACCAGCAGGACCCATGTTCTTCTGCGCACCTGCATAGACCAAAGCAAATTTCTCTATGTCATATACTTCTGAAAGAATATTAGATGACATATCAGCAACTAAGTCCAAGTTACCAACATCAGGAAGATTCTCAGGAGTGAAACGTGTTCCGTAAATTGTGTTATTGGTACAGATATGCACATAATCTGCAGCTGAGTTAAAGTCATCTGAGCTTGTTTGAGGAATATAAGAATAAGTCTTATCTTTTGATGATGCAACCACTCTGGCTTCACCAAAGCGTTGTGCCTCTTGTTGAGCTTTATCTGCCCAGTTGCCGGTGATTAAAAAATCCGCAGTATTGTTTTTATTCATCAGATTTAGCGGAACCATCGCGAACTGAGTCGATGCTCCTCCCTGTAAAAATAAAACTTGATAGTTCTCCGGAATGTGCAGCAATTTTCTGAGCAGAGACTCTGCTTCATCCTGAATATCACTATAAGCATTAGAACGATGGCTCATCTCCATCACTGACAAACCAAAACCATGATAATCTGTCATTTCTTTGGCAGCTGTTTCCAAAACTTCAAGCGGCAATGTAGATGGTCCGGCTGAAAAATTGTAGATTCTATTCATAGATTATCCCCTAACATATTATTTGAGATAAATTAATTAATAAATTTATCGAACTAATATTATACACTGTTAAAATTACTCATCAAAGTGTATTAATATTCACTCAAAATTAACATTAACAATTCTATTTTTCCTTAGCAAGTCCAAATTAAGAACATTAGCATATTTTCAAATTAATTGATTGGGCTGTTATTTTTTATGTACAGTTTGTCATATGCTGAACTTTCAGATAAATACTTTTTTTGTAATTAGAAAAGGAAACTAACCAATCTGATCAGTTTTCTCTTTTTGTTGTATCCTATTAATTATTTAATTTCAGTTACTTTGTCGGATCAAATAATCAAATGCTCCCAAAGCTGCTATCGCCCTACCACCCATCTTCAATAGCTTTGGTTTCTACATTAGTAATCACGCTAACATTTGGCAATTCAGAAAGTCTAGTTTGTAAACCTGATCAGCTTTCAATTCCGGCAAAAATTCAATTACTTTGACCTGTAGAGCAATACCTGAGAGATCAATTGCTGATTCTATTCCGAAATTACCACCACCTATAACTGCAATGTCTTTATCTTTGAAATGAGGATCTCACAAGGGGCACAGTAAGTAACACCTTTGCTTTTAAATTCTCTTTCTCCCTGTACATCATATTCACGCCAACGAGCACCGGTAGCAACGATGATTGTTTTTACCTTCAAAGCTATTTTGGAGCCTAAGTGAGCCTTGACTTGTCCCCAAACTCTTTACAGACAATTCCGATACGAAATACCTTTTCGAGCAGCGTAAATAGCCGCAGAACAGGCAGCAGAACCTCCACCTACAATCAAGACATCAAAAGATTCGAGATCATTGAGATATGAGACATCTGCCGGATCAGCAACTAAGCCCAACAAGCTATCAAAGGTTTGTCGTCCTCTTTCAAAATCTGCCCAGTCTAGTGCAAAGCTCGGCTTGAGGGCTAATGGCTTCTCAGTAATTGACAACTTATCTGACATTGCAACAATTTCTTCTACAAAAGCAGACAGTTCTTGTAGCTTAGCATCTTCACCAAAATTTATATGAAAAATAACCGGTTTTTCAATTAGCTGAAGATATTGACTTAGTTGTTGTTTCAATGTGTTATCTAAAATCATTTAGTGATAATTGTTACTCTAATATTATTTTTCTATAGCATGACAGCCCCAACTATAAACCTTTATAACCTTGAAATATTGCTCAATAAGTTAGCATCAGCAGTAATATAAAAATTTAAGAAAATAAAAAACTCTTGAAACGTTGTCGTGTCAAGAGTTTTTGTTGGTCGAGGTGACAGGACTTGAACCTGCGACCCCCTGTTCCCAAAACAGGTGCGCTACCAACTGCGCTACACCTCGAATTAATCAGCATTATCAATCATAAGCAGAATTAATTTTAAAGTCAAGTTACTTAGATTCGATTTGTGTATAACTAATCATACACTATGAAATGTTTTTTAGCCTTATTCATTATTGTGAGACAAATAACTTGACCAACATTCCAAGCCTTGTTAGAATAAAAAAAATTTGGAGGCTTATGCCGTGTTGCATTCTGTACGCATTAGAAATTAATAGGCAATAAAAATAAAGCAGCTATCTCTATAGTGGTTTTTTATTGTGCTTATTTTGCGATCAATATGCATACCTAAATCCGACAATTCAAAATATTACTTATTTTATAATCCATCTTTATTGAAGTATGCAGACTTTAAGCCATTACGGGATATTCCTGCATTTTTTATTGCCTTATTTTCGTAATAAAAAATGTAGGAGGATGCATATGTCTAAGAATAAAAGACACATATTTAATAATAAAAAGAAAACTGCAAAAGTAATATATACCCAAAATTTTCTAACGAATCGAAGAGTTTTAAATATAATTGTAGGATTAAGTAACATTACTAAAGACGATATAGTTGTTGAAATTGGCACAGGGAAAGGACATTTAACTCGGATATTGGCACAGAGATGTAAATACCTTTATACAATTGAAATCGATAGCGAGCTTTTAGCAAAAACACGGGCAAAACTTTCTACTCTCACAAATGTTAAATTTATCCGTGGTGATTTCTTAAAATGGAAATTACCTACAAATAGGAATTACAAAGTTTTTTCTAATATTCCTTATTCCATTACAACAAAAATTATTAGAAAGCTTATAGAATCATTCAATCCGGCTCAAGAAATTTGGCTAGTCGTAGAGAAAGGAGCAGCTAAAAGGTTTTCAGGATTTCCCAAAGAGACAAAAAAATCTTTATTCTTAAAAGTTCATTGGGAAACGAATATACTTTACTATATTAAAAAAGATTATTTTCATCCCAAACCTTCTGTTGATTCTGCATTATTGCACTTATCAAGGAAAATCAACCCTAATTTGTCCGGATCTGATTTAACTTTATACAAAAGGTTCATTGCCCATTCATTTAAATACGGCCTGTTTAGCAAAAAAAGTTTACTTACTAAAAAACAAATTTCTTTAGCTTTAAAAAATGCTAATTTGCCATCATTACGTAAAAATGAAAAAATTTCTTTTAATCAATGGCTTTGTCTATTCTACTGTTATAAGAATTTCACTAAAAATAAAGTGAGAAAATAGTTTAATGTATCGATGTACCGCGAAACAAAGTTAATAAGCTAAAACCCCTGAAACGACAAAGTTTCAGGGGTTTTAGCTTTGGTCGAGGTGACAGGACTTGAACCTGCGACTTCCTGCTCCCGAAGCAGGCACGCTACCAACTGCGCTACACCTCGATTGATTTACAGTTTCACATTATCGTTTTGTGACTGTAAAAAGTCAAGTCCTTTTGTTTGTCCATTTATTGGAGCTCAACATTGTTCTACTATTTTTTGTTCCATTTCGGGCAAATCATACTTTTCAGTATATTCTGCTAGCATTTTTTTATATTCAGGACTTGATCTGTCAATGCTTTGATCAAAATCATGTGTCCGGAAATGTAATGCGCTAAATTGTCTTAATACTATGCTGATATTATTACAATGGTCTGCTATTCTTTCAAAACATGTATAGATTTCCACAATCGTCATGCTATTTTCAACATTACAAATATTATGTTTTAATCTTTCAATATGACGATCATAAAGAGCCTTATTGATTTCATCTATTCTATCTTCTAATGGAGGTATTTTTTCAGCTAACTTTGTATCTAAATTAAGCAACGCGTCTCGAGTTATTTTAATAATATCGACAATTGCTCTCGAATATAATTCCAATTCCTGCATAGCTTCATCCGAGAATGGCACTTCTGTTTCTTTTTTGATTTTTGCTTGATCTGCAATATTTATTGCATGATCACTAATCCGCTCAATGTCATTCAAGGTATGCATCACTATGGTTAATTTTCGATTATCTGCCTGATTTAAACTACCTGCAGTAATTCCCATAGTATATTCCATTAGAGAATCTTCATATTGATCAACTTGATTTTCAAGATGTTCTACATGATTGTACTCTTCATATTCAAAATCAAAGATCAGCTCAATTGCTTCTTTCAATGAAGCTGTTGCTGTCTCCATCATTGTACGAACTACTCTAAAAGCTTGTTCAACTGCAAAACCCGGACGTTCGAGGAATCTGGGATCTAAGAGACGCAAGTTTTGTTCAATCTCATCTCTTCTAATTTTCGGTTCTCTACGCGGTAAAACAAATTTAGAAAATTTAACAAGTTGATTAGAGAAAGGAAATAATAAGGCAGTTGTAAATAGATTGAAAATTGTATGGACTAAAGCAATATTTACCTGATTAACTACATCACCCATAAAAGGAAATGGCCAAAAATAATTAATTACGTAAAATGCAACCATAAAACAAAATGTACCGATTACATTAAAACTCAAATGAACAAAAGCAGCTCGTTTTGCATTTCTTCCTGCACCAATTGAAGATAAAGTTGCCGTAATACATGTACCAATGTTTTGACCCATAATCAAAGGAATGACTGAACCAAAAGTTATAGCGCCTGTTGTGCTTAATGCCTGCAGAATTCCTGTAAAAGCAGAGGAAGACTGAATTAAAGCGGTTAAGAGCATACCTACGATAACTCCGACAAAAGGATTGGTAAATATTTTGAACATCTCTTTAAATTCAGGCATATCTTGTAAAGGAGCTACAGCGCCGGACATGATCTGCATTCCGAACATTAAAACCGCAAAACCGAGCAAAGCATGACCTGTAGCTTTTTTACTGTCAATCTTAGAAGAAAAGATAAGCACAATACCCACAAGTGCCAATATAGGAGTAAATGAACTAGGCTTGAGCATTTGAACAAAAAAGTTGTCCCCTGAAATACCGCTTAAACTCAATATCCAGCCAGTAACTGTTGTTCCAATATTAGCACCCATGATTACCGGTACTGCCTGCATCAGCTTCATCACCCCGGAGTTAACCAATGCAACAACCATTACTGTTGTTGCCGACGATGATTGAATTACAGCAGTGGTTACAATACCTAGCAATAAACCTCGAAACTTGGTTGAGCTGAGTCTTCCCAAAATGTTTTCCAGTTTACCACCAGAAATTGTGGTTAAACTGTCATTTAAAATAGACATGCCAAATAGGAACAGACAAAAGCCACCGAGCATCTCTAGTATATTAAAAATTGTCATTTATAAAATTAAATATTGATCTTTGAAGATCAATGTCCTCTTCCTAATATTAAATTAACATCAAATTAAACTTACTTTAACATTAATTAATACTTAAATAAAGCGAAGCATTCAGACATTATATAAAGAACGATAAAGTACTTGTTTTAAGCAAAAATTTTATACTGCTTGCAGTACAGTTTTTATTCTGTTATTATTTGAAAGTTAAATGGCCCTATGGTCAAGCGGTCAAGACGCCGCCCTCTCACGGCGGAATCAGGGGTTCGATCCCCCTTAGGGTCACCATTACCATCTTAATATTTCTAATTCTCAAGACAATTAGAACTTTATTGGAACAAAAGACAAAGCATAGCTTCGTCTTTTTCATTGTAGAAATGATTTATAAGCGGTCAATAATTAAATATTAACTTCGAGATAACGGTCTACTTCTCTCATGAATTGACTGGAGACCTTATTAATGACTCTTTCGAAGACCTCCAATTCATCAGTAGAAAATTCCCGTTTAAGTCTTCTATAAAGAATATTTGTATATCTTTCACTGGTTCCAAGAAGTTCTTTTGTTTTTTCCGTAACCTGCAGGTAAAAAATTCTGCCATCTTCCTCGGATTGGATTTTTGTTAGATACCCTTTTTTTTCTAAACTGTTAATCTTATATGTGGCATTTGGCATTGAAACATTAATGTATCTGGCAAATTCAGTTTGAGTCGGTTGGTTCATTCCCTGAATTAAATCCAAGCTTAGCACCTCAAGTGCTGTAAGAGAATCCTCATCTTTAGTTGTTATTTTGCGAAATATTCTATGATAGGTATATAGTTTAGCCTTTCTATATATTTCATCTAAGTTAAGTGATATATTTTCTCTTTTCTTAATACTTTTCATTGGTTAACCTCTATTATCAAATTTGACCTTCATCCACTATTGAAAAAATCATTTCTGCTCTACAAACTAATTGATCATCTGATTTGATTTCTCCTTTAGCGAATCCTACATTTAGTTTTTTGCCGGTAAATTCAGTGCGAATAGTTAGTGTATCTCCGGGTAGCACCGGTTTAGCAAAACGGGTATTTTTTACTCCGGCAAACAATGCAAGTTTCCCTTTATTTTCCGGTAATCCTAAAAACGCAACACCACCAACTTGAGCCATAGCTTCAAGTTGCAAAACTCCCGGCATGATTGGCTTTCCTGGGAAATGACCATCAAAGAACCATTCATTTCGCGTAACTTGTTTGATACCGACTGCAAATTCTCCCCACTCACCGTCAACAATGCGATCTACCAAAAGAAAGGGATATCTGTGTGGTAGTATTTTTTCTATTTCATAATTTTCTAATTTCAGAGTCATCTGTCTCTCCTCAGATTTTTTAATTTCGTTTATGTAAGTATGTTTTACATTGCACATATAATTATTCGCTGAATTTTTTCAAAGCAATCGTTGCATTATGGCCGCCAAAACCCAAGGAGTTACTTAGAGCAACATCTATTTTATGAGCTTGACCTTGCACAGGAACATAATCCAGATCACAATCAGGGTCTGTTTCTTTTAAGCCCATGGTTGGATGAACAAATTGATCCCGAATCGACAAGGCTGCAATTGACAATTCGATTCCACCACTTCCACCTAAAGCGTGTCCCAACATCGATTTGGTAGAAGATATTTTCACTTGATAAGCATGATCGCCCAGAGCATTTTTAATAACTTGAGTTTCAATGCTGTCATTTAAAGGAGTAGAAGTTCCGTGAGCATTGATATAGTCAACCTCTGAAGGCTTAATTCCTGCGAATTCCAGACATTCCGTCATAGCTCTGGTTGCCTGCGTACCTTCAGGATCGGGTGCTGTCATATGATATGCATCGCTGGTTGTAGCATAGCCGATCACTTCCGCAATGATTGGAGCCTTTCTGGCTACAGCATGCTCTAAGGATTCAAGAACCAAAATACCTGCACCTTCTCCGGCTACAAAACCGTCACGATTTTTATCAAAGGGTCTTGATGCAGATAGAGGATCTTCTGAGGTAGATAATGCTCTCATTGCAGCAAAGCCACCTATACATAAAGGTGTGATCGTGGCTTCAGTACCTCCGGTGATTGCTACATCCATATAGCCATGTTTGATTTGGCGATAAGCTTCACCTATTGCATCAGTACCTCCGGCACATGCCGTGATAATCGAAGATGAATGACCGTGTAAACCATATTCCATCGAAATTGAAGCAGCCGCCATATTAGCAATTGCCATTGGAATAAAAAATGGTGAAATTCTATTGTAGCCTTTTGTTTCACCGGTTATGTTGTTTGATTCTAAAGAACCTATGCCGCCAATGCCTGTCGAAACGATAACATTTGCTCGGTCGCGATTAAATTCTGCATCAGCTAAACCACTCTGTTCAAAAGCTTCTCTAGCAGCAACAATTGCATATTGTGTGAATGGATCCATGCGACGTGCTGTTCTATGATCTAAATAATCTTTGGGATTGAAGTCATGAATTTGACCTGCAACGTGAACGTTAATTTCCAGTTTTGTAAATTTAGTCAACTCAGTGATTCCAACTTTTCCTTCTTTAATCTTTTGCCACGTGGTTTCACGATCTAAGCCTAAGGGAGTTACTAATCCAATTCCCGTGATAACTACTCTATTTTCCATATTTACCTTTCAAAATATTATTATGTAATGATTATTTGTTCTTAAAAATATAACCATTCTTACATATTCATTCCGCCATCGACTGAAATGCTTTGACCTGTGATATAATCCGCTTCTTTACTAGCTAAAAATTTAACTGCATAAGCTATTTCTTGTGGACTGCCTGTCCTTTGCATCGGAATTTGGTTAATGATGGCTTGTTTAACTTGATCAGGTAATTCTTCGGTCATAGCTGTATCAATATATCCCGGTGCCACACAATTAACAGTTACATTTCTCGTAGCTAATTCTTGGGCTAAAGATTTACTCATAGCAAAGACTGCCGATTTTGCAGCTGCATAATTAATTTGACCTGCATTACCGTGTAGACCTACAACACTACTGATATTAATGATTTTCCCTTTACGTTGACGCATCATCAATTTCCCGGCTTCACGCATTGCTACAAAAACCGCTTTTTGATTTACTCTGATTACAGCATCATACATATCATCAGACATCCGTACCGCTAAACCATCTTTGGTTATACCAGCATTATTGACCAATATGTCTAAACGGCCGGATTGATCTTTTATCTTTTGAATCATAGCACTGATCTGCTCACTTTGATTAAGATCAGCTTGAATTATTTCACCCAATCCGCCTTTTGCTTCAACTAAACTTAAAGTTTCTTTAGCGCCTTCCTCTGAGCCACCATAATGAATATAAATATATCTGTTTGAATTAGCTAACTCTTCGCAAATGGCTTGGCCAATACCTGTTCCGCCACCTGTCACTAAAGCAATCTCTTTTTCCATATTGATCAACCTTTCTTTATTCTTGATTACCTATGCAAAAACTCTTTTAACTGCTGTGCATTATTAATCTGGACTGTTTCGATATTCTTTATTTTTTTTCTGAGCATACCTGCCATAACCGATTTAGCTGATATTTCTATCGCCAAATCATAAGGTTCAGCTTGATCAGCAAATAGTTTCTCACCACATTCATAAAATCCTACCGGTGAGATCATCTGCTCTGACATCCAGAGTTGAACATCAGCTTTATGCTCTGCCGGTGAATCTGCTAAATTCAATAATGATTTTCCGTTACGGTTAAAATAAAACTGTTTTTGCGGAATATTGATCGAATATTGCTCAATAATCTGTAAAAGATCTGCTTGTTCTTCTCCGAAAATAGGCGTATGAAAAGCACCTTCTACGGCCAAGGGTACTATTCTTCTGGCACCTGCCGCTTTGAGTTCGGGTTCAATTTCAGCTAATTGCCCTACTTCACCGCTAATCACTACCTGTTTTGCATCATTGATGTTAGTTATCCAAAGTTGATCAAACTTTTCAACTAAAGGAGCAATTGTAGCTTCATCTAAGCCTAAGACTGCATGCATACCATCTTCAAAACCTTCTGCTCGTCGTTTTATTAAACGTTCAGTCATCAGTTTTCCTCTGGCGGAGGCAATTTGCAACATATCAGCTAAACTCCAAACATCAAGGGCTGCTAAAGCCGGATATTCACCTATACTTGAACCAATTGCAGCATCAGCTTCTATACCGTTTTCACGTAGAACTTGGGTGACTGCAGCTCCGAATAAAGCAATTGCCGGTTGAGTGTATTTTGTTTGATTAATCTCTTCTGATTTGCTGACTAAGATTTGTTCAAAACCGGGATTAATTTCAAATGCAGTTTGAAAGAGTTCCTCGGTTTGAGGAAATTCTTTTCTAATATCTAAGGCCATGCCTGGCAGTTGACTTCCTTGACCTCCAAAAAGAAATACTGTTTTCATGCTAAAATATCCTCTGATTTGATTCGGGCATATTCCGCATCTGCTTCAGCAAACAAGTCACTTAATACTTTTTTCATCGGTTTTATTTCATCAACTAATGAAGCAACTAATCCCATCATGAAACAGCCTTCAGTTTTATTACCATTGAAGACGGCTTTTTTCAGAGCACCATTCATGATTTCTTCGTAATCTTCTTTTGGTCTATTTTCTTTTTCAAATTGAATATATTTTCTAGCCAAAGGATTCTTCATAATTCTGGTTGGCATACCGCCACCGGCACGACCTACTACTGTAATCTGTGAATCACGAGCTTTAAGTAATTGTTCGCGGAAACCGTCATGAATCGGACATTCTTCAGCGGATAAGAGCAAAGTTCCCAATTGGAATCCTTCTACTCCCAAAACACGACCGGCAATAATATGGCTGCCTAATGCTACACCACCGGCCCCGATTACCGGGATATCAAGATTGTTAGCTAACAAAGGCCAGAGAACCATTGAAGTTGCTTCTCCTATATGGCCTCCCGCTTCTTGTCCTTCACCGACCACTGCATCAACACCTAATTTTTCCATCCGTTCAGCTTGAGACAAGGAAGAAATTACAGGAATTACTGATATTCCGGCTTCATGCCATTTTTCAACATATGGAGCAGGATTTCCGGCACCAGTTGTAACAACTTTAATTCCTTCTTCAATCACAACATCCGCAACTTCGTCCGAATGAGGATTCATTAACATTAAGTTAACTCCAAAAGGTTTATCGGTTAGTTCTTTGGCTTTTCTGATTTCAGATCTGACTTGATCTGCATCCCAAGCCCCTGTTCCGATCATGCCGAGTGCTCCGGCATTACTTACTGCTGCGGCAAAAACCGCTGTACTAATATTTGCCATACCCCCTGAAATAACAGGGTATTTTAAATTGAATTTTTTACTTAACCACATATTGACCATTTCCTTTCAATAAGATAACACCTAAACTTAAACCTGCACCAAAACCTGCCAAAATTAAGTTTTCCGTTTTTTGCAAAACATTTTCTTCTAACATTTGAGTCATTAAAATAGGGATACTGGGCGATGAAGTATTGCCGATATTTTGATATCTTACCGGAAAACGTTCATCTTCTAATCTGAATTTTCGAGCAACCGATTCAATAATACGTCCATTGGCTTGGTGTAAAAGGAATAAATCAACATCCTCAACATTTACATCGCCTTTTTCACAAACATCTTCAATTAAACCCGGTAAAGTTCCCACCGCAAATTTGAAAACTTCTGCCCCGTTCATATGAACATATTTGCCCTCACGATAAAGCACATCCGGATTAGTAATTGTCTGGTTAATTGAATAATATTCAGCTTTTTCTGTATAGCTCCACAAAGTTGCGGCTGCACCGTCACCGAATAAGATACAAGTTCCCCGATCAGTATAGTCAACATAGTCACTCAATTTATCTGAAGCAACTACTAAAGCATAATTATCTGTTTCTTTAAGATATTTCTCTACTATATCCATTGCATAAATATAACTGGTACAACCTGCATTGAGATCAAAAGCTAAAATGTCACGATTCAAACCTAAGGGTTCAACAATTGATGCAGAAACATGCGGCACAACTTGTAAATAAGAAGCTGAAGTTACAATCAAAATCTTTATTTTATCAATAGTTTCTTGATTTAAATCAGCTAAACACTTTTTCCCGGCTTCAATAGCCATTTCAGTAATTGTTTCATCTTCCGCAATAGTTCTTGAAATTAGGCCTGTTCTTTGCTGAATCCACTCATCACTAGTTTCTACCATTTTTTCCAAATCAAAGTTGGTCAATCTGCCTTTTGGTAAATGGCTGGCTGCACTTATTAATCTAATACCCATTTATTCCTCTTTCTAAATAGAAAATAGCTTTTCTATTTAACATTTTCTTTCTTTTCTTCTATCAATTGATTAAATGTATTTGCAATAGCTTGCTTTAGTCCGCTTAAATCATCCGGAAAAACCTGATCGCAAACATTCAATTCAAACATATCCTGTGCTGTTAAACGCATATTGGCTGCGGCTTCTTCTACTTTGGAAACATCTTTCCAGAGAATTGTGGCAAAGCCTTCCGGTGATAAGATGGTATAAACCGCATTCTCCAACATAAACAGCTTATCTGAGCAAGCGAGGGCAATCGCCCCGCCGCTTCCCGCTTCCCCTGTAATCAAAGCAATCGTCGGTGTTCTTAGACTTGACATGAAGCGTAAATTTTGAGCAAGTGCTTCACCCATGCCTCTATTTTCGGAACCAAGTCCCGGATAAGCTCCGGGTGTATCAATTATCGTTAAGATCGGACGACCGAAATCTTCCGCTTCTTGCATTAAACGTCTGGCTTTTCTATACCCTTCAGGATGTGGCATACCAAAGTTCAGTTTCATTTGGCTATCAAGGTCTCTACCTTTTTTTGTATGAACAAAAGTTATAGGTAAACCTCCAAGTGTTGCAAGTCCGCCACAAATTGTCGGATCATCCGCATAAAGACGATCACCTTTTAATTCAAAAATATCTTGGCAAAGAAATTCCAATACTTGTCGGGGACAAATCCGGTGAGGATCACGTGCTTTTTTTACACGTTGGAAAGCAGTTAGCTCTTGTGATTCCTGTGCTGATTCCTCTTGGTTAGTCTGAATAGGAAGAAATTTATCTTTCTGATAATCCTCTTCTTTGTATTCAACTTTGTTTTGTTTGCTATTATGTAAACGAAGTAGCTTCCCTAAACTTTCTTTCAGATTTTTTCGCTCGATTATACGATCGACAAAACCGTGTTCAACTAAATGTTCAGCTGTTTGAAAACCTTCAGGTAACTCTTGACGAATTGTATCTCTGATAACTCTAGGTCCTGCAAAAGCTATCAAGGTTCCTGGCTCAGTTAATATGATATTACCAAGTGATGCAAAACTCGCTGTTACTCCTCCCGTAGTCGGGTCGGTCATTACTGATATATATAAACCTCCTGCTCGTTGAAATCTTCCCACAGCTTCCGAAACATAGCGCATTTGCATTAAGCTGATTATAGCTTCCTGCATTCTAGCTCCTCCGCTAGCAGTAAAAATTATTAAAGGGAGCTGTTCTTCTTGAGCTCTGCCCAAGGCTTTGATTATTCTGTCACCTACAATACTGCCCAAAGATCCCATCAGAAAATTGGTATCCATCACTCCGACAATTACCAGTTCTGCTTCAATTGTCCCTTTGACAAAGACAATTGCTTCATCAGCATCGGTATTCTCATATGCTTTTTGCCATTTTTCTTGATATCCCGGAAACTCTATTGGATTTCTAAATTCAGAAGGCTGATCAATAAACTCATAACCGTCATCCATAATAATTCTTAAACGGTTTTTCACACCAATTCGAAGATGCTTATTGCAATTAGGACAAACATACAAATTATCATACCAAATGCGATTTGAAAGATAATTACCACATTGTGGACAAGCTGTGAAAAGATCCGCAGGAATCTCTTTCTTCTTCGCAGGTGCTCTTAACCGGGTCAGCTTATTCATTTTTTCTAATTGTTCACGTCTCAGGTCAAATGAATCTTTCATACTATTTGTTACCTTTCTTCGGGCAAGACAAGTTCGTTATCTTCTTCCGGATTAAGTTCAGCACTATCCGGTAAATGAAAAATTGTTTCATACTCCAATAAATCATCTAAAGAGCTCTCTAAAGTTGAAGTATCATAAGTACCGCGAATCATCGATTGTTCAAATAAGGAAACATAAAGTAAGCCGGCATTGGTATCAACGCCATCGATAATCAATTCTTCAAGACACCGTCTCATGCGCCTGATTGCATGGCTACGGTTATTCCCATGTACAATAATCTTGGCGATCATTGAATCATAATAAGGACTTATTTCATAACCGGGATAAATCGCAGAATCAATTCTCACCGAACGACCACCGGGCATAATATAATTTTTTATTTTGCCGGGACTCGGTCTAAAATTATCCGATGGTTTTTCCGCATTAATTCTACATTCGATTGCATGACCTCTTATCTGCATTTCAGATTGTGTGATCGGCAAACTTGCTCCGCTGGCAATCCTGATTTGTTCACGTACAATATCGATTCCGGTTACCATTTCGGTAATCGGATGTTCCACTTGAATTCTAGTATTCACTTCTATGAAATAAAATTTATTATTTTTATCTAAAACAAATTCGACAGTACCGGCACCTTCATATTCAACTGCTTTTATTGCGCGTATTGCAGCTTCTCCCATTTCATTTCTTAATTGATCAGAAAGTCTGGTACAAGGAGTTTCTTCAATAACTTTTTGGCGCCTTCTTTGCCAAGAACAATCTCTATCACCTAAATGAATCACATTACCTTGCTGATCTGCCAATATTTGAAATTCTATATGTTTAGGATTTTCAATCAATTTTTCTAAATATAATGATCCGTCACCGAATGCATTTTGAGCTTCAAGAGTCGCTTCATTAAACATAGCAATCATTTGCTCTGCATTATCGATCCTTCTCATTCCACGTCCGCCGCCACCTGCCGCAGCTTTAATTAATACAGGATAACCCGCTTTCTCAGCCAATTCGATTGCTACTTCAGCATTTGGCAGAATTCCATCTGAGCCGGGAGGAACCGGAACATCAGCCTCAATCATTAAACGTCTTGCATTAGCCTTATCGCCTAATGCATCAATTGTTGCCCCGCAAGGGCCGATAAATTTTAGTCCTACTTCTTCTACCATGTTGGCGAAATCAGCATTTTCTGACAAAAGACCATATCCCGGATGAATTGCTTCACATCCGGTTTCTAAAGCAACAGTCAAGATAGCTTGCATATTCAGGTAGCTGTCTTTGGGCAAAGGACCGCCAATGCAGTAAGCTTCAGAGGCCAGTTGGACATGTAATGCATTGCTGTCCGCAGTTGAATAGACCATTACGGTATCTATTCCCATCTCGCGACAAGAACGCATAATACGGACCGCTATTTCTCCCCGATTGGCAATTAATATTTTACGAAACATCTTCAGTATCCAAAGTCATTAACAATGAATCAAAACCCATTAATTCACCGTTCTCAGCTTCAATGCTGACTACAGTTCCACCTACCGGAGCAGGAATTTCATTCATCATTTTCATTGCTTCAATGATACAAACGATCTGCCCTGCTTCGATTTTGTCGCCTATTTTGACAAATGGTGTTCCGTCTTCTTCGGCTGAAGCATAAAACGTTCCCACCATAGGTGCTCTGACTTCCGTTAAATTTGAATTGGAATCAGACTTAACTTCCTGTACTAAATGTTTCAATTGAGCCGTTTGAGGATCAGATTGAATCAGTTCATTTTGCACTGTATTAACTTCTTTAGCAAAGCTTAATTCAAAATCAGATTTTTTTAATTTAAATTTTGTCAAAGAGCTTTTGTCGAACTGTTCTATTAGTTCTTTTATTTCTTGCTTATCCATATCTTCTCATCGCTTTTTCTTAATCTTGCTTCAACTCTATATTAGGTATCAGCTGATAATCATACTTGTCTTTCTTTAATATAATGAACAATATCTCCGACTGTATGCATCTTGAGGATATCGTCATCTTCAATTTCAATTTCGAATTCTTCTTGCAAAGCAATTGACAATTCAACAGCATCAAGTGAATCCGCACCTAAATCATCAATCAGATATGCGGTTTCAACCACATCATTTTCAGCTATACCCATTATTTCCACTATGATCGTCTTAACTTGATCAAATATCATCTGGCACCCTTTCGAAATCGTCCGTTTCCGGCCTAATTTATTTAAAATAATTTACTTAAAATTTTTTAACTATCCAAACTATAAGTGAATCTTAAAATACTGTCAAAACTAGATAAACATTTCACTTTTTGCACATTAAACAGACCTGATAGACAGCCTAATTAGAATTATTTGACTAATTTACTACAGTATCCGGATTATTCAAGCGATATTATTCAGATTTTTTTAATAAAGATGAAAAGAAAAAGCCATCTTATTATGGCAATAAGGCAAATAAATCTCGCAATTCCTTGTCGGATAATTCGCGGTAAGTGCCAAGCGGCAGACTACCAAGAGTAATGTTCATAATGCGAATCCTTTGCAAAAATACTACCTTATAACCGAGAGCTTCACACATGCGTCTGATTTGGCGATTCAGACCTTGAGTCAGGGTTAATTTAAATTTTTTTCTGGTGATTGGCTGAACTTTGGTGGGATTGGTAAGAGTATCAAGAATTTTCACTCCACTTTGCATTGCGTGAATAAAATCTGCATCAAATGGATGATCAACTTCTACCAAATACTCTTTTTCATTTTCATATTCAGCTCGTACAATTTTATTAAAAATTGAACCATCATTGGTTAATAAGATCAAACCTTCAGAATCTTTATCCAATCTACCGATCGTGAATATCCGTTGGGGATAATTAATAAAATCAATGATATTATCTTCTACTTCAGGATTAGCTGTGCAGACTATTCCTTGAGGTTTATTAAAAGCCAAATAAACAAGATCGGCTTCTTCCTGTGCTTTTATAATCTGATTGTCAATTACAACTTTATCTTGAGGGAAAACTCTAGCTCCTAATTCAGCAACCTTATCATTCAAGAAAACTTGTTTTTGTTCAATCAGGCGGTCAGCCTGCCTTCTACTGCAATAACCGGCTGCAGCTATAAACTTATTTAGACGGATTCCTCTAGCCTGCTCTGTATTATCTAATGCAGGTAATTGTCCTTTTTTATCTTTAGCATCGGTCTTTGCTTGACCGGATTGATTTTTCATACTTTTAATGCCGCTTTCAAAATAATTAGAAATTGAGTTAACCAGTTTGGTTCAACTTTCACTTTCAAAAACATCCTTCAAATGTGGTTCTGATTTCATAACATCTCTCGCATATGGCATAGATAAAGTAAAGATCGAGCCCTTGCCTTCTGCGCTGGTCACACTTAGAGTATGCCCCATCTGTTCTGCTAATTCTGCTGCAATCGACAAACCTAATCCTGTGCCAAATTCATTATGAGCTTTGTCCGCTTTATAAAATCTTTCAAAAACATGTGGTAAATCTTTTGCTTTAATACCTTCTCCATTATCGCGAATTGAAACACTGAGACCTGATTTATCCTCATTAATTATCATCTCTATTTTTCCACCTTCAGGCGTGAACTTGATCGCATTCTCCATGATTGTAGATAAAATTTGCGTTATGCGATCTACTTTGCCCCAAACTGAAGGCAATGGTTGAGCAGGTTGATTGATTTCAAATGTAATATTTTTTTGACTAGCTAATACTTCAAAGCGCATCGCAAGATCAAGTAGATCTCTTTGTAAATAAATAGGTCCGAGATTTGCTACCTTAGCCGAGGTTTGTAAACGAGATAATTCAAGCATGTCATCGATTAAATCGGATAATCTCTTTGTTTCACGCAATAAAATTCCATAATATCTCTGACGATTTTCTTCATTTTTCACCAGACCATCATTTAAAGGTTCAAGTAGAGCACGCATAGCAGTGATTGGAGTCCTCAGTTCATGCGATACGTTCGCCACATATTCACGTCTTGTTTCTTCCAGCTTCTCCGATTCAGTTACATCTCTAAATAGACCGACCGAGCCATACAGCACATTATCCTGATCCAATAAAGGTGAAATTAAACAATTTATCAAATCACTACCCGATTCTTTGATTTCAACTACGATTCTTTGTTCAGTTAAACAAATCTCAAACAATTCATCCAATCCTGTAATGTTAAGCAATTCATCAGCTGTATAAATATTTACATTCTGATGAAATAAGCGCCAAACCATATCATTATTTTGGGTTACCTTACCCTCACTGTTTACAGCAATAATACCTTCAGCAATTCCATCGATAATATGTTGTAATTGATTTCGTTCATTTGTTAGATCAGTGATATTTGCATCTAATTCACTGGCTAAGTGATTGAAAGCATTGATTAAATAGGAAATCTCATTATCTTCATCCATTGGCTCAAGTCTTTGAGAAAAATCACCTTGCACCATAGCTGCCGCCGCTTCTCGCATTTTAGTCAATGGCTGAATAACTTTACCGGCAAAAAACATGACAGGAATTGCCACGATTAAACCGACAATCAGAGCTGAAATCAATAATGCTGAATTCAAGCTGGCATAACTTGCTTGTAGTTCATCCATAGTCTGAATCAAGACGACTGAACCTGATAAATAATTCTTATCTCCAATATTCTTAATAATTGGAACAGACACAATTAAGAGATCTTTATTCATTTTTTCAGAAACGGTCACCATTGATTTTTCACTTGCATTTGAAAGCACATTGTCGACTAAAGAGCTAAATTGATTGTTAATTTCATCCAATAAATCCCTGGGCAAGCCTTCAGCATATTTACTGACAAGAATATTTCCTTGATCATCGGTAATAAATACAGCAGAATCATAGAAATGAATTGATAAAATCAATAGGCGATCCAAGTTTTCTGATTTTAGATCTTCTTCATTGGCAGCAACATAAGAAATAATCCGGGCATGATCAAATAAATCATCAGATTTCATATTACGAAAAATGGGACGAGCAATTCTCAAATAGACAATACTGGTCAATAAAGACCAAAAAACTATTGCTGATATCAAGATAAATAAAATTCTGCGTAATATAAAATTTTTCTTCATAATCAAACCGGAATTTCAAAATTAGAATAAAATTAGTTTAATGAGCAGTGTAAAAATATTATTGACAAGTTATGGATTCAAATTTATTAACTGGTTAAATCCAATAAGATCATCTTGTATTATTGTCCCGGTTCAAATTTATAACCGACTCCATAAACAGTTAATAAAGAGTATTTATGATTATCACTATCTATTTTTTGTCTGATCCTTTTGATGTGGGTATCCACTGTTCTTGTGTCACCAAAATAATCATAACCCCATACTTGAGAGAGTATCTGTTCTCTATCCATTACCTGACCCGGATTTGAAGCCAACAAATGTAAAATCTCAACTTCTTTTGGAGTACAAGCTACAGGCTCACCATCAACCAGCACTTCGTAATTATCTATATTGATTTCTAAACCGTCAAAACGCAAAATTGATGAAGATTTGCCGGCATCAGGATCATTGGCTCTTCTTAAGACCGCTTTGATCCGTGCTACAACTTCTCTCGGACTGAAGGGTTTAACAATATAGTCATCCGCGCCTAACTCCAAGCCGAGAATTCGATCTATCTCTTCTCCTTTGGCAGTCAGCATAATAATTGGGACATTGCTTTCTTTGCGAATTTCTTTACAGACATCCATACCGGACATTTGAGGCATCATCAGATCAAGTATAATCAGATCAGGTTTTTTTTCTTTGAAAATTGATAAAGCTTCTTGGCCATCATATGCTGAAACATATTGGTAATTCTCTTCATCTAAATAAATGCTCAATGATTCATGAACAACGGGATCATCATCAGCAATTAAAATCAACGGCGTATTCGTCATTTGGCTCCTCCTACATCTCTTCTA
>JAAYKK010000068.1 GCA_012522435.1 Clostridiaceae bacterium
CAGTTAAATGAAATTTGGGGAAAATATGAATTCCACTAATAGATGCATTGATAACTCCCAGTTCGAGTTCATCTTCTGTAAGATTCTCAACTTCCATCAGAAGATATGGTCCCTCATCACCATGCCTATGAAATGACTTTACTTTTAAGATCAACTCTTCACTTTCTAGGAGAATAGTTTCTTCAACATCTGATCCTTCCTTCAAACCACCTGAAACCAATTTCCACTCGCCCTCTATTTCCGGAGCGTAGTCTTCCAAATTAGCAGTTTCCTTCTTTTCCGTCTGTTCGATTTTTTCAGTTGCTTTGGTTTTAAAAGTGTCTTCAGAGAAAACATCTGGTTCTAGATTCTTTTCAAATTTATTATTACAAGAAGATAGGACAATCAATAGAATTAAAATGATAATTGTTAAGAAAGACTTTTTCTTCATATAGACTCCTTTGCCTAAAGATGAGTTTTGCAATATGTTGTTTTATTATCATATTGCTCAGACAAAAACCCTGTTTGTGTTTATACTACAGGGTCTTGTTATGGTGATCCATCGGGGGATCGAACCCCGGACCCCTTGATTAAGAGTCAAGTGCTCTGCCAGCTGAGCTAATGGATCATATATAGTAAAATATCTTTTGATTATTTAAGCCGAAGCGGTACTCTGCTCACTTCGGCTTAATAATATTTTTATAATCACTTAAGCATTTTTGCTTTTAATATATTCGTCTATAGATGTTGCTGCTACTTTACCTGCACCTGCTGCTGAAATAACTGTAGCTGCGCCTGTAACAGCATCACCGCCGGCAAACACACCTTCTCTGGATGTTGCTCCACCTTCATCAGCAATTATTCCGCCCCAGAAAGTAACATCTAAACCTTCAGTAGTGTCCTTAATTAGCGGATTGGGGTTTGTTCCCACAGCAATAATTACAGTATCCAATTCTATGTCATACTCTGAACCCTCAATAGGAAGCGGACGACGTCTACCGGATTCATCCGGCTCGCCAAGCTCCATTTGAATACAAGTCATTGCTACAACTTCGCCCGATTCATCTGTCTTTATTTCGGTCGGATTATTCAGGTTCTTAAAGATAACACCTTCTTCTTCAGCATGGTGTACTTCTTCAATACGGGCCGGCATCTCTTCGAATGAACGACGATAAATGATGTAAACCTCATCTGCACCTAAACGTAAAGCTGTACGGGCAGAGTCCATTGCAACATTACCGCCTCCAACAACTGCAACTTTTTTGCTCTTTCTGATCGGTGTATCGTAACATTCATCATATGCTCTCATAAGATTTGAACGTGTTAAATACTCATTTGCGGAATAAACACCGATGCTATTTTCGCCTGGAATTCCGAGGAAAACCGGTAAACCGGCACCTGACCCGATAAATACAGCTTCATAACCGTATTCATCCATCAATTCATCAATTGTAATTGTACGACCAATTACAACATTGGTTTCTATTTTAACTCCATCAAGCTCTAATTGTTTGATTTCATTTTTAACAATATCATTCGGTAAACGGAATTCCGGAATACCGTAAACCAAAACTCCACCGCCTTCAGACAGTGACTCAAAAATAGTAACTTCATAACCCATTCTAGCTAGATCGCCTGCACAACTTAAACCTGCAGGTCCGGATCCGACGATAGCTACTTTATGTCCATTTGTTTCATAATTATGAGATTCAGGCTCTGCATGTTCTCTATGATAATCAGCAACGAAGCGCTCTAAACGTCCGATTCCGACCGGTTCATGTTTTATCCCGCGCACACATAAAGCTTCACACTGTGATTCCTGGGGACAAACCCTACCGCAGATAGCAGGTAGAACGTTTGTTTCTAGGATCTTCTGATATGCACCTTCAAAGTCATCTTCTGTAATTAAATGGATAAACTCAGGAATTTTAACCATAACCGGACATCCGTTTACACACGGTTTATGCTTACACTGCAAACACCGTGCAGCTTCTTCTTTAGCCATCTCAACAGTATATCCATGAGTAACTTCTTCAAAATTCCTAGCTCTGACCTTTGCGTCTTGAGCCGGCATTTCAACTTTTTCTGGGCTCATATTTCGTTTTGCCATTTATATTCTCCTTTTATTTTTCGCAGTAAACATCTTCAAGTTAAAGCAATTATTGATCCGCTTTTTTGGCAGCTAACTCTGCACGACATTCGTGATCTCTTGCTTCTTCTTCGGCAATATAAGTTCTATTACGTCTTGTAAGGTCATCAAAATCAACTTCAAATCCATCAAATTCAGGACCATCAACACAAGCGAATTTCAATTCACCATCAACTACGACACGGCAACAACCACACATTCCTGTTCCGTCTACCATAATCGGGTTCAAAGAAACTAAGGTTTTTATACCTTTTGGCTTGGTCAACTCTACAACAGCTTTCATCATCGGTACCGGACCTATTGCTACAATAACGTCATACTCGACACCGGCTTCTAACAAGTCTTCCAATTTCTTTGTCACAAATCCGTGTTCACCATATGATCCATCATCAGTCATCATATATAAATTATCTGAAGCAGCTCTAAATTCATCTTCTAGAATGACAATATCTTTATTTCTGAAACCGACAATAACGTCAACTTCTGAACCAAGATTATGCAATTCAACAGCAGATGGATATGCAATCGCTGTTCCAACTCCGCCTCCAATTACACAAGCTCTTTTATGACCTTCGAGAGCTGAAGGAATGCCTAGTGGACCTACAAAATCCAGAATATATTCACCCTCTTCTTTGTTAGCTAATACTCTGGTACCTTTACCTATTGTCTGAAAAATAATATCAACTGTTCCCTCATCTTTATTTGTTCCGGCAATAGTTAAAGGAATTCTCTCACCCAATTCGTCAACTCTAAATATGATAAATTGGCCAGCCTTGCCTTTTTCCGCGATCAGAGGAGCCTCAATAGCCATTCTGGTCACATCGTCATTTAATTTTTCTTTTTTAACGATTTTAAACATGTTTTCCTCCTAAACTCTCTTAACACGACTTTATTTATAACTAAGATAATTGTAGCACGATAATAGTAAAATACCTATCTGCATAATTTACCTGTTTTTCTATTCTATTATATAAAATAAGTAAGTTTTATCAATAGAAACCCCACTTCTTAAGCATTTTATTTTGTAGTAATCAAATTCACTCTCAATTTACATAATATGAATTAGCGTAGTAGATCGAAGATCCAATTTACCTCAATGTCAGTTCATGTAAATCGAGTCTATGACCAATTTGTGATATTTTCTCTTGTTCATGCAAACCACGAATCAAGAGCATATTGACTCCATTTACTTTTGGTTGCCAGTTATTCAGATCAGCAATCATGGTTTTTGTATAAGAATCCACGATGTAATATATTTCATTAATTGAAAATTCAGGCAATTTATTTTTTTCATCATGATCAAGCTTACCTTGTGAAAATAGCTGTTTATCAGCTATTTTTACTTTTTTATTTTTCATCTACAACTCCATAAGTATTATCTGAATTTTATAAACCAATTTTCTTTTCTATCCAGAGTACGAAAGGATGAGGAAAAATTCGCGAAATTAATCTAATAAGATGTGAAGTCATACTCTGTAGTGAAATGTCTTTCTTCCGTTTAGATCTGCGCAAGGCTTTTCGAGCAACTTTACCTACATCCTCTAGACCTATTTTTTTTAAAGCTGAGATTTCTTCAGGTTGCCCTGTATGGCAAAAAAATTCAGTTTCCATAGGATTGGGACAAACAGCAGTCACCGTTATTTTCCTTGGTTTCAATTCTTTATCTAAAGCTCTGGTATAACTTAAAATATAGGCTTTTGTTGCAGCATATACGGCAAATCTCGGTTGAGGCAAAAATGAAGCTGTAGAAGAAACATTTAAGATTCTACTGTTTTCAGCCATATAAGGAATACAGATTGAGCATATTTCTGTTAAGGCTTTACAATTCAAATCTACCATGTACGAATTATTGGCTAAGCCTATTTCTTCAACCGAACCTTTTTTCCCCATCCCGGCAGAATTTATTAAAGTATCTATTTGTATGTTTTCGGTGCTTAAGATTTTTATTAAATGTTTTTGCCAAGCAGGATCGGTCACATCACAAGCTAAGACTCTGGCTTGATGGGTTAATTCTTCAGCTAATGCCTCTAAACGATGTTCTCTTCTTGCTACTAGCCAGATCTCGTCTATACTTGATTCAAGATCTAGTTGTTTAGCAAATTCATAACCTAGGCCGGATGATGCACCCGTAATCAGAGCAATTCGTCTAGTTGTTGAAGCTTTTCGTATGTTTTTCTTCATATTCTTCTTTCTCATCAAAAAATAACAAATAATATAGTAATCATATCAAAGAAGAACAGATATTAGAATTAAAAAAGTCTTGAAATAATGTTATTTCAAGACTTAATGGTGATCCACCGGGGGATCGAACCCCGGACCCCTTGATTAAAAGTCAAGTGCTCTACCGACTGAGCTAGTGGATCGTATGGCTGGGATGGCAGGATTCGAACCTACGAATGCGGGAGTCAAAGTCCCGTGCCTTACCGCTTGGCGACATCCCAATGTAAAATGTCATTTGCCTTATTTAGAATGGGGTGGAATATGGGAATCGAACCCACGACCTCCAGAGCCACAATCTGGCACTCTAACCAACTGAGCTAATTCCACCATATCTGGACCACTTATAAAATTCCTTTTCAAAAAAAGGCACATCACGAATTATATTAAGGGTAATTTCTTTTGTCAAGTATTATTCAAAATAAAAGTTAGCCGGATGATCTGCCCATAAATTCTAAATCCAGCAGATGTCCCTTCAACTTGACCCCACCACCAAAACCGGTCAAAGATCTGTCTTTGCCAATTACTCTATGACAAGGAATAATAATTCCGATCGGATTTTTACCACAAGCTGAGCCAACAGCCCTCGCATAAGCATAAGCTTTCTTTGAATTTCCGGTCAATTGTTGTGCTACCTCTTCATATGACAAAACACTCCCATAAGGAATCTTAGCTAAAATTTGCCAGACTCGGCGTTGAAAATCAGTTCCTTCATTAAATTCGAATGGTAGCGTAAACTCTTTTAGCTTTCCTGAAAAATAATCAGTGAATTGTTTGATTATTTTTAATTTCAATTCGATATTGATTTGATCTCGCTTTGAAAGCAACTCTACAATACCCTGGTCGGTCGATATTTCACCTGATTCATTCAAATAGCAGTCTTTTGCTAATGCTTGTTTTAAACTGTGATTAGTAATCTGTTGTCCTGGCTGAATAAACTCCACTCTAACGATTTTATTAGAGCAAATACTAACCGCTATATGATGTTTCTTAAATGTAAATAATAAAAAACTATATAACAAAAAATCCGCGGCAGCATATTGTTTTGTTTCAAAGCGATTAGGATATATAGAATCACCTAAATATATTGCAGGTTCACTACCGGGTATAACTATTTCTTTTTCGTTGGGAATTTGGAGGATCAATTGATCGAAGTAAGGATTCAGATCAAAATATGCTGCTCCTACTTGATTAAGAGTTTGCTGTTTTGAAGGATCAAAATAATTTTCCTGTCCGGTTAGGGGCATCAAATTTCCAATCAGTGTTCTAGGATCTAGAAAGATTGATTCCATAAATAGCAAACCGTAGATCAGACCTTTTTGATTGAGAACAAGATAAACTTCTGCTTGTCTTAGTTTTCGATACTGACTGATCATTTGACGCAAATGAGTCTTGTTACGGAATAAATTTATAGGAAGTCCTAATTCCCAAACCAGATCAGCATCTATTTGACGCCAAGTCTTTAATGTAATAATCGACATTTATTTTCTCCGGTATGTTAAAAAACTATAATTAAGGTCATTGGTTAGATCATGATACCATTGAGACTGTTCAATCAGTTCCCAGTCTTCTCTCTGATCTAAATTAGGGAAAAAACTATCTGCAGGCAATACCTGATCTATTCTGGTCACATAACATTTATTGCAATGAGGTAACAACATCTCGTAAATCATCGCCCCACCCACCACGATAAAATCTTCACTTTCTAAATTAGCTTCTTGTTTTAGTTGCTCGACCTTGTCTAATAATTCTGCAAGAGAATAACAGACTATTGCCCCCTCAATTATTAATTCTCTATTTCTGGTCAAGACTATATTAGTCCGATTCGGTAGCGGGCGTCCTTTCGGATATGTTTGCATTGTTTTCGAACCGTAAATGATTACTTTATTCAGAGTGAGATCTTTAAATCTTATTAAATCTTTCGAAATTCTTACTTGTAATTCATTTGATTTACCAATACCCCAATTAGGGTCAGTATTGACAATTGCGATCATCTATTTCCTTATTTCCTTCAAATGTTCTATATAGCCACCGGTATTTTAGTTACAGCAGGTCCATGTTCGTAATTCTCGAGCTTAAAGTCATCCACTGTAAAATCATAAAAGTTGTCAATTGACTGATTCACTTTAAAAACAGGTGGCGCATAGATTTCTTGTTTTAACAATTCCTCTACAATCGGTATATGTCTGTCATAGATATGAGCATCAGAGATTACATGAATAAATTCTCCTGCAACCAAGCCACTGACTTGGGCAAACATATGAATTAGAACTGAGTACTGAATGACATTCCAATTATTAGCTACAAGCATATCTTGTGAACGCTGATTAAGAATTGCATTGAGTTTATTACCCGTAACATTAAATGTCATACTATATGCACAAGGATATAAAGCCATATCATGTAGGTCTGCAAAATTATACATTGAGGTCAAGATACGACGAGATGAAGGATTGTTTTTTAAATCAAAAAGTACTCGGTCTACTTGATCAAACATACCTTCTTTATATTTATGTTTGAGTTGCATTTGATAACCGTAAGCTTTACCAATGGTCGAATCCTCCCTCGCCCATTGATTCCAAATTTTACTATTTAAATCATTTATATTGTTAGATTTTTTTTGCCAAATCCAGAGAATTTCATCAATAGCAGCCCGAAAATTTATCGGCCTGATTGTCAATATCGGAAATTCTTGACTGAGATCATAACGATTAACAATTCCAAAATATTTCTTGGTGTATGCTGGAGTCCCATCTTCCCAATGAGGTCTGACTTTCTCTCCTGTTTGATCAAATCCGTTATCAATAATCAAACGACAGTTTTCTATGAATAATTTATCGGCTAAACTCATATTTTCTCCTAGTATTTTGAAATAATTCCTGCGGCGATGGTTAAATTTTAGCATTGAAATATTAAATTTACAAAATAAAGATTTCTTCTGTTGTTATCTTTGCATTCAATCGTGATTATTGACAATAATTTTATCTCTTATTTTTTCAAAACTTCCTTCTTTAATTCCGGGCACCTGCATTAAATCTTCAATTTTTAGAAAACTTCCGTTCTTAGCCCTATATTCTATGATTGCTTGAGCTTTTGAAGGACCTATACCATTTAATGTCTGAAGTTCGTTCAAATCAGCTGTATTAAGATCAACTTTTAGTGCTGAATCCGGATTATTATTTTGGTTGAAAATGTGTACCGGATTATTTTCGGATTGGACTTTTTCCAATTTATCATCATTAAAGCATGGTATATAAATTTTTTGATGTGGTTGAATCTGATTGGCCAAATTTATCAAGAGTAAATCTGCCTCAGATGTTAGTCCGCCCGCAAGTTCAATCGCATCTTGCACAATCATGGTCGAATCAACCTGATAAACTCCGGGTTGTTTAACTTCACCCATAATATGCACAGGGAAAACCTCAATGATTTGAACTGTTGCTTCTGACTCAAAGATTTGCTCCTGTTTAGAAACCTTGCTTTCACTGTTATTAATCACAGTATTCTTGGCAGAACAATTATCTAATGTCTGCCAAGAATTAATTGTCTGATAATTTAATTTAGGACGGGCAATAAATATGTAAAATAAAATTATAAAAAGTAATGCAATAATAAAAATAAGTATCTTTAAATTGCGTTCACTGATCATGCAAACCTCCTCGGATCCACTCTCAGTATATTGTTCTTGCAACTAAAAAATACTTATTATAATAAGAATCACTAGTAAAATCGGTAATTTTTAAAAATTTGGAAAATTAAGAATCAACCACATCTATCGTTAAGGGGCCATGCCACAATTTCTCTAACTGATAAAACTCACGATCTTCCTGATGGAATATATGTACGACAATGTCTTTATAATCAAGTAGATTCCAGCGATTAAGTGAATCGCGTTCGATTCTAGCAGGATTAACTCCGACATTTTTCTCTACTTCCAGAAGAACATCTTCGGTCAAAGCTTTTACTTGTACATTAGTATTACCGCTAGCTATAACAAAATATTCGGCAAGCATTGTCTTTTTTGCGACATCAATCACTTCAACATCAATGGCCTTTTTGGTTTCTAATACTTCTACTACTTGATTTTTTAAACGTTCAATATCCAAATTATATTCCTCCATTATTAAGATTTTCTCAGATATTTTCTGGCGGCTAAAGTCTCTGGATGTCCTTTTTTTCTGTTTCTTTTTAAAGCTATCTTCACTTCATCTAAACACATTTGCATTGCTAAATCCAGGTCGACTTCAGCTGTTTCTCTAATTGTTTTTAAATTTTCGAATGGTCTGCCATATTCCAATTTATCAGCTAAAAAGATTATTTGGTCTAATTTGGTCATCCTTTTTCTGGATGTTGTATGATAAACCAATGCATCTAGGATTTCTGGATCTTCTACTCCCAAATATTTATGAATGTACCATGCTCCCGCAGGACCATGAGCTATGTTTTTATTCAAAGGACTTAACTTTCCTGTTTTTTTAGCAAAACGATATTGTTTTTCTAATTTCATTGATTTAGCAATATCATGCAAAATTCCTGTTGTAGCAGCCTTCATTAAATCAAAATTATGAACTCTTGCCAGATGCACAGCATATTGCATTACATTTAACGAATGGTTCAAGCGTGAACGTGAAACGTTTCGCTTTACTTCTTTTTCATAAATTGCAAGTTGTACCAATTGTTCTCTGGACAATTGAGCCATATCATCATTGAAGACATATATTTTATTATTTTTTATGTATTTACAGACAGAAACTGGTAGTTTGTTTTTTTGTTTTTTGTCCTGTTTGAGCTTTTCTCTGAGTTTAGTAGATGAAATATCTGTTTCCTCTATTTCAAAAAAGTCTATCTTAGCATGATATTTTTTTCTGAGATAATCTGCCCTTTGATTCATATGGTTAATGTCTTCATTACCCCTACGACAAATTAGAAGTTTGGCTCTTTTCATTATTTTTTCGGGTTCATACCAAGATTCTATTGTGTCAAGGGCATCTGACCCATAGACCAAATTTATCTTTACCTTTACATTTTGTAAGCGACTTAAATGATAAGTGTCAATCTTGGCACTTTTTTTATTTTTGAAACTCTTTTTGTTACTGATTGTTTTTAATTCATTGTAGATATGTTCATTACTTATTTTTTGCTTATAATAATCAATTGTATCAATCGTGTAAGAATACTGACCCGGTCGGTTGACTTCATAGTCACTTAATATGACTTCAGGAATATCTCTAATACCTAGCCTCGTCATTTCGTAACGATAGCTGGCAGGTGTCATATATTTGTTCTTATGAGGTGCTAATCCCAAAGGCATGATAATTATTTGATCAAATCGGTTTAACTTGACCAAACCCTCAATTACCTGTTTGTGTCCATTATGAAAAGGATCAAACGATCCACCAAATATTGCAACTTTGATTTTCTTAGCCAAAAATACTTAACCTATTTCTATTTTAATATTAATGTTTAAAATGTCTAACGCCGGTAAATATCATCGGGATCTGATGCTTGTTACAAAAGTCAATTGATTCTTGATCACGAATTGAACCGCCCGGTTGAATAATTCCCTTTACTCCTGCATTGTAAGCAGCTTCCACCGTATCAGCAAATGGGAAAAATGCATCAGATCCTAAAATTGCTCCGACAGCTTTTTCTCCTGCCTGTTTAATAGCAATGTTGGCAGAAGTAATTCTATTTGGTTGTCCCGGTCCAATACCTACAGTCTGTTCATCTTTTACTAAGACTATGGCATTAGATTTTACATGTTTGACAACTTTCATTGCAAAATAATAATCTTTTAAATCTTTTTTATCAGGTTCAGTTTCGGTAACAACTCTGTGCTCTTCTTGATCAAGAGAGTTTTGATCATAGTCCTGTATAAGCACTCCACCATATATTTCTTTAATCATCTGAGTATCAGCAGGATATGGTTCCGCTAAATCCGCTAATTTTAATAAACGGATGTTTTTCTTTTGGCTGAGAATTTCAAAAGCTTCTTGATCATAATCCGGTGCCAGAATGACTTCCAAAAATATCTGACTCATTTTTTCCGCTTCACCTTTTGTTACAGGACGATTTTGGACAACGATACCGCCGAATATCGAAACAGGATCTGCTTGATATGCTTTATCCCATGCTTCTTCAATCTCATCTGCCGAGGCAATCCCACAAGGGTTACTATGCTTTACCGCTACAACTGTCGGTCTAGAAAACTCCTTGACCATTGCGAGTGCGGCATCAGTATCTGCATAATTATTATAAGATAGTTCTTTACCATGCAATTGCTCTGCAGCAAGTAAACTTGATCCAACAGGTACTGCTCTGTTATATAATGCTGCTTCTTGAGCAGGATTCTCACCGTAACGTAAATCTGCTACTTTATGATAACTTAAAACCAAATCAGTTACCGGATTCAGCTTGAATTTTTCCGATTTTAGCTCATATTGTTTTTCCAAATTTGAAATATTATCTGCTAAATATTGAGCAATCAAACTGTCATAAAATGCTGTCTTTGAGAATACCTTTCTCGCCAATTTTAGTCTGGTTAAGGATGATATTTCTCCATTTTTTTCAAGTTCTGATAGAACAGGTGTATAATCTGCTATGTCCGTCAAGACAACAACAGATCTGAAGTTCTTGGCTGCAGATCTCAACATTGCCGGACCGCCAATATCAATTTGTTCAATACATGTAGTAAGGTCTTCTCCTTGTTTGAGCATAGTTTCTTCAAAAGGATATAAGTTTACCACGACCAAATCAATCAATGGAATTTCTAATTCAAGAGCAGTTTCTAAGTGATTTTCAAGATCTCTTCTGGCCAATAATCCACCATGGATTTTAGGATGTAGAGTTTTCACTCTACCGTCAAAACATTCCGGAAAACTTGTAACCTCTTCAACCTCAGTTACCGGTATCTCATTATCAGCTAGATGTTTTGCCGTACCTCCGGTTGAAATTATTTCATAATCTAATTGGATTAATTTTTTCGCTAAATCAATCAGATTTGTTTTATCGGATACACTGATTAATGCTTTTTTCTTCATCACTGAATATTTCCCTTCATTATTTATCTGCAATATTCGTCTGATCAATTAGATAGGCATTGATGAAACCATCAAGATCTCCATCCATTACTGAGTCAACATCACCTGTTTCATAATCGGTACGATGATCTTTAACTTTCGTATAAGGCATAAATACATAAGATCTAATTTGACTTCCCCAACCTATCTCCAGTTGATCACCTTTTAAATCTTCAATCCGCTCTGCTTGAGCTTGTAAAGCTAATGTATACAACTTTGATTTCAACATATTCAAAGCAGTTTCACGATTTTGTCTCTGCGAACGCTCAGACTGACAAGAAACTACTATGCCTGTGGGCAAATGAGTTATCCTGACAGCAGAAGAAGTTTTGTTAACATGTTGTCCTCCTGCACCTGAAGCTCGAAAATAATCAAAACGCAAATCGTCAGGATCTAGCTCGACTTCAATTGAATCATCAAGTTCTGGCACAACCTCAACAGAAGCAAAGGATGTATGTCTCCTGCCGGAAGAATCAAATGGAGAAATCCTGACCAAACGATGAACTCCGGCTTCAGATTTCAAATAGCCATATGCATTTTCTCCGGAAATCCTAAAACTTACGCTCTTAATGCCGGCCTCATCACCATCTAAATAGTCTAAAATTTCAAGTTCATAACCATGTTGCTCTGCCCAGCGAGCATACATCCGATAGAGCATCTGAGTCCAGTCTTGCGCTTCTGTACCTCCTGCACCGGGGTGTAAAGTCATGAGAGCATTGAATTTATCATGTTCACCGGTAAAAAGAGTTTCCATTTTTAATTGGTCATATTTTTGTCGATAACTTGCTAGATCTTTTTCAATTTCTTCAAGTACCGATTCATCTTCTTCTTGTATACCTAGCTCACAAAGAATCTGCAGATTTTCAAGTAATTCTGCTGTTTTATTAAATCGGTCCTGTTTCTTTTTTAATTTAGTTATTTCTTGTTGGATTTTTTGAGCCTGTTCAATGTCATCCCAAAAACCCGGTTCAGCAGAACGCAGTTCTAATTCAGAGATCCGTCTTTCAGCATCGGCCAGATGCAAAGACTGACGTAACATCTCTAATGGCTGATCTTCTTTCATTAATTCTTGTTGTATGAGTTCTAAGGCTACCATCAATCATCACTCCAAAAAAATATACATCTGCACTAAACAGAATAAGGCTGTCTTATTGCCAACATTTGATAAAAGAGGGCATATAATCTGGCAATAGCAAAAACTCTAATACCATAAAAGAAAGCATCCACAATTAAATAACTGTAATAATAATCAGCCAGGATAAAAAGAAAAATATTGGTTGGCAAGTTTAATATAAAATTCTGGATCACAAAAGAAAAAAACATTGATAATTTTGCTCCGTTTGTTTGAGCAAAACTCAGCTCCATAGAGCGAGCCAACTTGTTTTGGCTATACATGTGGTTCAGAGGTGTAAAAATCAGAATGAAAAATACGATAAAAAATGGAATCATCAATAGTGCAGATGAAACAATAAAGGTCATTGAAAGCAAAACAGATAAAGCTAGCAATCCCGGAATAAATCTAAATAAATCTCTAAGTGCAGTTTTTAGATAAGGCAATTTTTGAGTTGATTCTGTTTCACTAAATCTTCTGAACGAAGATGGAGCAATATTATCTTTAACATAATCTTTTAGCTGATCAAGATCATCAAAATCATGTCCGCTGACTTTTTTTAGCGGTACTACGAAAATATCATTAGAACCAACTCTGATACGGTCAGTACGCTTGCTTTCATTTTCCAAGATGAAAACTTCAGCATAAAGAAGAGCGATGCAAATCGCTAAAAAGGTACCAACGGCGTAAAGAACGATAATTAATAAATTCCCCTTTGTAGGTAAAATCAGCTCACCGTTTTGTAAAAATTCTCCATTTAAGATATTTGTCACAAATTTGAAGTCACGATCACCTACAGGTAACATTGAGACAATTGCTCTGATCATAATTAATAATAATAGCCAGACTTTTACCGCTCGATCTGACTTTAGTTTGTAAAATTTTAGTGATTCTATAACAACTCGAAAATTCATTAATTAACCTTTACTAAATGATTATTTTAAGATTAGCACAGTAAATAATCATTGTCATATAACTACTCGCGTATTCTATGATGATTAACTCGATCAACACCGTTTATCTTTGTCAATTCGCGAATAATCTTTTTTGTTTGATTAGAATGTAAACTACGACAGACTATTTGAATATTGCTTAAACTTTTTGTAATTGGGGATTGTTGAATGCTGACAATTTTTGCAGAATTGTTTTCCAGAGTTAACAAAATTTCATTTTGAGATGCTAAATCTATTATAATCATCAGCTCAAATACTTCAGCACTGTCAGAATCGGTTTCTTGATATAAAAAAACGGATCTATGATATTTATAATATGCACTACGCGAAATACCCACTGATTTTACAGCTTGATTAATTGAAGGATAAAGATTTGTTCTGATGCCTTCTTTAACCTGGATTACTTTTCTAAAAACTTCCGGTAAGGCTCTTTTTTCCACCAAATAAAATTTTTCTGTTTTCTGTTCAGCCATAATTCGCTCTTAAATAAATTGAATAAAATTTCTTTGTAAAAAATCACTGAACTTTGCAAAAGCCAATGCTCTGTGGCTAATTTTATTTTTTAATTCAGGTTTCATCTCACCTGTTGTCAATTTGTATTCAGGCTTGTAAAAAATTGGATCATAACCGAATCCGTTATTACCACGCATTTCAGGTATAATTATTCCCCTACACTCACCTTCAAATAGATATTCTCTGCCTTGAAGATCGATAAATACCAAAGCACAATGAAAGGCAGCAGTCCATTCATCTTGCGGGTAATCGCTTAACAAACTCCAAATGTGCTCAATCTTGTGTTCATAACTGCTATCAAGTCCTGCAAAACGTGAAGAGTAAATACCAGGGTATCCGTCCAAAACGTCAATTGAAAGACCTGAATCATCAGCTAAAATAAGTCCGCCAAGATTCTGATGTGCAAATCTTGCTTTAAGATATGCATTCTCAGCATAAGTTTTTCCTGTTTCTTCTGCTTCTTGGTTCAACCCATGTTCTTGCATAGAAACCAATCTTACTTTCGGAACTTCTAACATTGCCGAAAATTCTTTTACCTTATCGGGATTGTGCGTTGCTAAAATAATTTCCATTACAAAATAATAACATAATTAAGCGAAAAAAATAAAACAATAATTGTCAGAGTCGTAACATATCACAAACTGCAAAAGAGGCTCTGCGAATCGTATCTATTTCAAAAGGCGAAGAAAAACCACTAACTCTAAGTCTTTTGGTAAATGGCAGATCAGTATTCGATGTCAATAGCTTATTCAATTTTGTTTCTAGCCTATTTCGACGATCCTGATGGGGTCTTTCTGCTAAAACCACAACTAGAGCCAATACCTTATTTAAGGAACTAAAAGGCTTGTCATAAAGTCTTTGAAACATCTGCCAACCATTTCCCTCTGAGAAAAAACCGTCAGATCCGAAATTAAAATTCAGATTATTATTTTGTTCAATCTGTTTCCAAATGTCAGAAAAAGTTAAATTCAAACCGGTATTTGCAGAATATACGGTAGACTCAAATGTATCAAGAGCAATTTCAAACGGTATTTTTAACAGTTCATAGCTTAAGATCAAATCATTATATAGTTCTGAATTCTCTTCAGTGAATAATTTCATTTTTCTCGAGCTTAAAAACATCATAGAAAGACCTGCAATTTTTCGTACTATATCAGTCTGCTCGAAAGTTGCTAATCCTTTAAGATTAATAATTCCGCTTAAATCCGCTAAAGCTTTGCCTATACTATAAAAATCATTTTCTAAAATAAATCCCGGCCTGGAAAACGATAATGCTAAAAAGACTGAATCCCATTTGGGCAATAAAGTTATATCCCGTTCCAATTCGCGCTTTAATCTGGGATCAGAGGTCCAAAAGTTACCTTTAATCAAATTATCAATAAAGATACCTTCATCTCCTAATATCTCTTTGATCGCTTTGGTAAATGTATCCCGGATCGAAATTTTATCATTAAGCAAATTAAGGTGGCCTTCCGGCAAGAGTTGAAATTCATCATAAAACATCGGATTTTCAATATGTAATCGATCATTACGTAATTTGATAATCTCTTCGATTAAAGGAATGAAGTATTCATTCAAATTCTTCTTGAATGTTACTAATTGTTGTCTCGAATACCCGTAACCTTTTGTCCCGGATGTTACCAAATCAAAATATGACATCCCGGCTTGTTGCATCTGGTTTTTTCTGAGTTCAACCAACTTATGAAAAGCTTTCTCACAGTCTGAGCTATTTTGCTCTAGGATTTGACTGAAATGAAAGTATATTTTTGCTCTAGTTCCGGCATCTGCTTGCCGAAACCAATTGTACATTTCTTCAACATGTATTTGAAAAGTCGCTAACTCTTGGTCGCCATAATTTTGGAATTTCCCAGGTTCAACAGCTTTTATTTTGATTGAAATATTCCTCAAATAATCACGATTCTGCTGAATCAGATCATTTTCTTTATCTATCAATTGTTTGCTGATTCTGCCATAAGTCAAAGCAACTCTCCTTGCTTGATTTATGATTGAACTATGCTCTAAATTATCTTGTTCAAAACGCAAGTCCAACTCAGCTATAGTTGAAAAAACCTCATTATAGGCTGCCTGCATCTCTGATGTTTTTTCTACCAAATATTCAAATTCAGTATCATAATAGTCAGTATCTTCGCTTGTATAACGTAAGATTGAACATAGGTTGCGCATCGAAATAAAATTGATGTAATCGGCTGAAAATTGGTCAAAGCATTGTTTAACAGTTTTCGAATTAGGAGCAATTTTGCGCATTTGCCGAATCAGTTCCTGATAAATATTTGCAGAATTACCAAAATCAGGCCTTTCATATTTTAAATCAGAGAACTTCTTTCCCATCATTACATCCGTTCAACTGTATTGATTCCGGCAAGTTGCAAACCATTCTGGATGACGATACTTACAGCGTATACTAATGCTAATCTTGCTTTTTTCAATTGTTCATCTTCAGTTCGTAAAATCGGAGTGTTATGATAAAACCTGTTAAAACTGCGAGCTAACTGGGAAACTTTCCGAAGCATGATACTCGGTTCATATTCTTCAGCTGCCTGAACCAAAGCTTCCGGATATTGATACATATCCTTGATTAAAGAAAATTCATCAGATTCTGTTAACAGTTCCAAATTCAAATCAAGTGATTCGTTATCAAAATATTCGGCTTTAGACAAAATGCTCTTTGCTCTGGCATATGTATACATCAAATAAGGTGCAGTATCACCTTCAAAATCCAATATTTCATCCCAATCAAACATGATATCGTGCTCACGCCCATTTTTCAGGTAAGTATATTTAACAGCACCGATACCTATACTTTCTGCTGTTTGAGCAATTTCTTCCTGACTCATTTCAGGATTATTTTTGACTATTATCTCTTTAGTTTTTGCCACACTTTGATCTAACAGATCTTCCAGCAAGATAATATTGCCTTTACGAGTTGAAAAATCACCATCTTTAAATTTTACTGAACCAAATCCTACATGAATATTCTGATCGGCTTTTCCAAAGTTTGCTTTCTTGAGTACTGCAAAAACCTGTTGAAAATGATTAGTTTGAGGTAAACCGACTACATAGATATTTTTATAATAATCATATTCCTGATCACGATACAAGATAGCCGCTATATCTCTTGAAGCGTAAATTGTTGTTCCGTCAGATTTTAAAATGATACAGGGGTTGAGATTAAATTCTTCTAAATCAACGACCTGAGCACCTCTACTCTCTTCTAAAAGTCCTTTTGCTTCCAACATTTCAGCAACTTCCGGAATCATATCAGAATAAAAACTTTCTCCATTATAATTATCAAAGTTAATATTCAATCTATCGTATAAACGATTAAATTCAAGCAAGCTGAAATCCTTGAATTTCTGCCAAAGCTCAACCGCCTTCGGTTCTTTATTTTCTAATTGTTTGAAAGCCTCGCGAGCTTGTTCTTCCAGATCAGGATTTTGCTCCATTTCAGAGTGAAACTTAACATATACTCTAGTCAATTCAGTAATCGGCTCTTTGGCCAATGCTTCTTCATCACCCCAAAGTTTCCAGGCAACAATTAATTTGCCGAATTGCGTACCGTAATCTCCCAAGTGATTTAGTCTAATCACATTAAAGCCGATCGCTTCATAAATGTTTCCAATAACTTGGCCAAGAATAGTAGTAAATGCATGCCCAACATGAAACGGCTTTGCAATATTAGGCGAAGAATACTCAACAATTACATTTTTGTTATCTCCCAGATCAGATCTGCCAAATTTTTCTTTTTCTGACAAAATCTCAGTCAACACCGTTCTTGCATATGAGCTGCGATCTAAGTAAAAATTTAGATATGGTCCGGCTACTTTTATTTCTGCCAACCATTCCGGTTTTTGTTCAAGTAAATCTTGACTTATTTCTGTTGCAATCTGAGCCGGATTCTTCTTTAATTCTTTAGCTAAACGAAAACAAGGAAAAGCATAGTCTCCCATTTCTTCTTGCGGTGGTATTTCAATTGATTGTTCAATTTCATTAATATCTAGTTTCGTTTGTTTAACTATTAATTCTGCTACTGCTTGACGAAAATCAATCATCAATATTCTCCCATAAAGGACTTGTATACATTCCTTTGTCTATTAAATTTATTATTTCCTGCTCCACTTGAGGCTTGTCCTCTTTATATGTGACTCCATGCCATTGATCAGAGCTGGTTTTTACAACAACCTCTACTTTATCATCCTTGATCAATTCTGCAACAGATGTCGGCAGTAAAAACTCCGCTTTTTGAGGATCAGCTATCAAAGCTTGATCTAAAAACGAAGGGAATTGAACTTTTAAGAAATCTATTAAAGAAAGATCGAAGCCCCAAAAGTTCATCGACACAGTACTGTCTTGCGGTAATTGTTCCCAATTTTCACCATCTTCAGTCATAAATGCAGAGCCGTCACGTTCAATGATTTTTGTGCGTTCTACGATGTGTTTCAATTTGTTTTCAGAATCAACTTCACAAATTCCTCTGGCAACATGGCCATGTTTGCTCAAAGTTTTCATTAACTCATATCCGACCATTAGATATTGATGTTTTGGATTGTCAGGTTTTATTTCATTCAAGAAATCATAAACCAACCGGAAGGCTTCTCTGCCGTAATAGTCATCTGCATTAATAACACAAAACGGAGCATCAATTTGATCACGTGCTGCTAATAAAGCATGGGATGTACCCCAAGGCTTTATTCTACCTTCAGGATTCTGATAACCTGCAGGTAAATCATTAATATCTTGGAAAGCATATCGCAGATCAAAATACTTGGCTATTCTTTTGCCGATAATTTGATCAAATTCTTGCTCAATTTCTTTTTTTATAATAAAAACAACTCTGCGGAAGCCGGCCTTGTAAGCATCAAATAGTGAATAATCCATGATTATTTCTCCACTTGGTCCTATTGGTTCAATTTGTTTTAAACCCCCAAAGCGTGAGCCCATACCTGCTGCCAAAATTACTAGTATCGGTTGATTTGACATATTTAATACTCCTTTATAAATACATTTCTAAAAGCTTTCCGGTGAAGTCAACGGTTCATAGCGGTTGAAATGTGACGGTTGTTGTCTAACTTCTTCTGCCGCTGTAATCGCTGCTTGCATTAAAGCTATTTGTGAATCTATTCTATCTTCTAATACAGTTTCATCCCTAAATCTACGATAAGATCCGTTGGGCTGCATTATTCTTGCTCGATCCGTATCTAATAATTGGTATATTAACACTTCTAAGACACGACTTCTGCATTTCTCATCATCGATCGGAAATAAAATTTCTATTCGACGATCTAAATTTCTAGGCATCCAATCTGCACTCGATAGGAATAAATCCTCCCTACCATCGTTAAAATAATAAAAAATTCTACTGTGTTCTAAAAATCTTCCAATTAAACTTCTTACTTCAATGTTTTCCGATAATCCTTTAATCCCGGCTTTTAAGCAACAAATTCCCCTGACAATGAGCAGAATTTTTACACCAGCCTGAGAAGCGGCATACAGAGCGTCAATTATCTCCTGATCAACCAAAGAATTAATTTTTGCTACAATTGCTGCCGGACGCCCTGCTTTGGCATGTTTACGTTCTTGATTGATTCGACTCAATGTATCTTTACGTAACCAACGAGGCGCCGGAACCATTTTGCGCCAACCCATCGGTATTGAATAGCCGGAGATCATATTGAAAAAATCAGTAGCATCTTGTCCTATTTGTTCCGATGAAGTCCACATCCCAAAATCTGTATAGATCTTAGCGGTCTGGTCATTATAGTTACCGGTTCCCAGATGAACATAACGTTTAATTCCTATGTCTTCACGTCGGACAATCAGAGTTATTTTGCTATGAGTTTTCAAACCTCTAAGACCATAAATTACATGACAACCGGCTCTTTCCAATCTCCTGGCCCAATGTATATTGCTTTCCTCATCAAAGCGTGCCTTTAATTCTACCAAAACCATTACATGTTTGCCGTTTTCTGCAGCAGTAGCTAAAGCGGCAATAATCGGGGAATCACCACTAACCCTGTACAATGTCTGTTTTATAGCTAAAACGTCAGAGTCAGTGGCTGCTTGTTGAATAACATTTATTGTAGGATCAAAAGACTCAAATGGATGATGTAAAATAACATCTTTTTCTGCAACAACTGCAAAAAAGTCTGCATTCTTATCTTGACCAAAATCCGGTGAAAATTGTCCGACAAAACGTTTGTAACGTAATTCTGAATCAGGAAAAAGATTGCTGATTTCAGCAACATATTTCAAATCGATCGGTCCTTTAATTCTAAATACTGCTTGATCCGTAACATCCATTAAACTCTGCAAGGTATTAAGAATTGCCTTGCCGGCTTCTCTTTCAATTTCAAGACGAATAATACTGCCACGTTCTCTTTTCCAAAGGATACCCTCCATCTCAATCATCAAATCAGATATATCTTCATCGTCCAATTCGTAATCTGCATTACGCATTATTCTAAAACAAGCAGTTGAGGAAATAATTTGATTATTAAACAATCGATCCAAAAACTCATCTATTACAGCTTCAATTAGGACAAACCTTTTTTCTGCACCGGGTAGTTTTATTAATCGAGATAGATTGGAAGGAACTTCAACAATTGCAAAAAAGTTATCCGGCATTGAACCTGACATATCATTTTGAGCTTCAAAAGTTACGAACAAGTTTAAGTTTTGATTGGGAATTAAGGGAAAAGGTCTGCCTGCATCAACAGCTAAAGGAGTTAAGACAGGAAAAATATTATCGTCAAAATATTTTGCCAGATAATCATATTCAACTTCAGAAACTTGATCAATACTTACTTGAAAAATATTCTGTTTTTCTAATTCAGGCATAATTTGCTTGTTCAAAGTTCTATATTGATCCTTATAAAACTCGTGACAAGATATCATTAACAATTCGAGTTGCTCTACCGGAGTAAGATTTGCCGGATCTCTTTTTTCTGAACCTGCTTCAATTAAATTGTAGAGCGAAGCAACTCTAACCATAAAGTGTTCATCTAAATTTGAGCAGGTAATTGCCAAAAAGTTTAAACGCTCAAATAAAGGATTAGTCTCATCCTGAGCTTCTTCCAGAACCCTTTGATTAAACATCATCCAGCTGAGTTCCCTATTAACAAATCGCTCACCTTCAAGAGGTTTGTATTCTTTTTTTTCAGAAAAAGTTTGATCTATCACATCAGCAATTGTCGGAAGCATTATTTTACTCCTGTTTATTTATTAAGCTCAAGTTCACCCACAGGAACAACGGATAACCTCAATTCGGTACCGAAAATCTCTTGAAATGCTTGAGCCGGCTTTTGAAAACTCCAAGATTCAAGTGTCAGATCCTTATTGCTTTCAAGTTTAACTTTAATATGTCTTTTATGTCTATCTGTTCTAATATTTTTAATTTTACTCAGATGTCCTGTATCTAAAGTATTAGCCATACTTAAAAGTACAACCATTTTTACAAAATCAACCTGATCTTCCGGACTCAGTTGCGGATTAACAGCTGCAAGTGTAAAAAAGTCATCATTATGATGCTTTACTAATAAGGCAATCATCTCTATTTCCTGATCAGTTAAACCTACTAAATCGGAAGATTTGATCATTTGATATGCCATTTCATCATCTTGTTTGACTGAAAAGAATTTACCAATGTTATGTAAATTAGCTGCTATCTGCAGAAGGAATCTTTGTCTTTTACTCAATCCATGCAATTTTTGTAATTGATCAAATAATTGTAGAGATAATCGCTCAACCTGTTCTATATGCTTGAAATCCGGATGGAATCTTTTAACAATTTGTTTAGCAAAAGAGATCGTATCTTGGATTGATCTTGAATCCTGTTCAATCAAATTCAGATCTTGTGCCAGTTTAACAATCAGTCCATCGGACAAGATTGCTTCCGGCATAACTAAATATTCAAGTCCTGTAAATTCGAAAAGCTCTTTAATCACCATAGCAACCGGAAGTAACAAGCTTGCCTGTTCTTCATTAATATCAAATTTATGGATCAATTCCAAAGAAGAACTCTGAATAATAATGTTAAATAATTCATTAAATTTTTCTACTGTCAGCTTTGCTGTTCCTACAAAAGGCAAATTTGCTAGATAACGCCAAGTATCAAGATCATTGCCTACTAAAACAAAATGTTGATAATTAGTACGTTTGGGAACAAAAGATCGATAATAATCAATATCTCCTGAAATATATTCTTGCATTAAATTGATGAAGTCGGCTGTATGCTGTTCCAAGATTGCAAGTCGATCCCTTACACGCAGAGAACCTAATAAAATGTTTTGCGTAAAAGTAAATTCCTGATCATCAAATAAGGTCAGTTGCGTACTACCTGCTCCTATGTCTAATAATAAGGTCAGATCTTTGGTCAATTGATCAAACTCCGGCATCTTCAATCTAATTGCCTTTAACATTCCATCAATTTCCATCCGATTGGAATAGATTTCAATCTTAAAACCTGTCTGTCTGCGTATCTGATCAAGTATAAACAGCCTGTTATCAGCTTCTCTAATAGCTGACGTACAAGCTGCAATTACTTCAATCTCAGGATACATGGAAATAATCCGTCTGAAATCTTTTAAAGTATCAATTAATAAATCAACATTATCCTTAGTAATATATCCTAATCGATAACTGTTCGAACCTAAATTAATTGTTCGGGACATTGATTCCACTTCAGAAATATTCCCATTTGTAAGAACTTGAGCAATTTTCAATATAGCTTCATGTGAACCAACTTCAATAGCCGCTAAAAAAGATACTTGTTCAGACATTTAATCTCCTCAATTTCAAATCTTATCAATCTCCGAAGAAAATTCCCATTTTTCGGGCAGCTAATAAGACAGGATCATCCAGTGTTACATAGTTGACCTGACCTGCAACTTTTTTCAAAGGAACTCTGACCAATTCACGACCTTTCACACCGATCATAATGCCAAAATCTCCTTCTAATACCGCATTAGCAGCTTCTACACCGATTTCTGTAGTCAAGATTCGATCAAAAGCCGACGGTGTTCCCCCACGTTGGAAGTGTCCCGGTACGCAAACTCTGATCTCTTGAATCATCAATGCTTCCAGTTGATCTTGTAAATGATATGCTACCGAATTTGATCCTTTTCTGAGTTCTTCAAACTCATCCTTCGGCATTTTAGATTCTTCTACAGAAATAGCACCTTCAGCAATAGCAATAATGGAAAAACGTTTCTTACCTCTTTCACGATCTTGCAGTGCTTGTACTACTTTAATCGGATCATAAGGGATTTCAGGAATCAAAATTACATCAGCACCTGAGGCTACACCTGCATGAAGTGCTAACCAACCAACTTTATTCCCCATTAATTCAACAATAAAAACTCTACCGTGAGACGTTGCTGTTGTATGAATTCCATCTATTACTTCTGTTGCAATATTTACAGCACTCTGGAAGCCAAAGGTACGATCAGTACCTGACAAATCATTATCTATTGTTTTGGGAAGATGAATAACATTTAGTCCATTTTCACTTAACAGATTCGCAGTCTTTTGAGTGCCGCCCCCACCTAGAACTACCAAAGCATCAAGCGAAAGATCATCATAGGTTTGGATCATCGCTTCCAGCTTGGTGATTCCCTCAGGCTCATTCTCGTATAATGGATCGTTTACCAACTTAAAAGGTTGCCTGGAAGTTCCGAGTATTGTACCCCCTAATGTCAATATCCCGGCAAAATCTATATCTGTCATATGACGATAACTACTATGCATTAAGCCGTGATAACCGTTTAGAAAACCTAAAATCTTAACTTCTTGTTCAGCATTTAATAATGCTCTTCCTACACCTCTCATGGTTGAATTCAAACCTTGAGCATCTCCTCCACTGGTTAACATTCCTACTCTTAAAGTCATAATACTCTCCAATCATAATATGC
>JAAYKK010000008.1 GCA_012522435.1 Clostridiaceae bacterium
ACTGACCTTCATAATAAGTCCAATCCCTATCGCAGCCAGAATCATGATTGCAATTAGGCCGATTGCAGTTGCCAAGTATTCAGAAATATTAAAAACTTCATACTCACTCGCTCCAGTCAAAAGCAACAATGGAATGGGTGCTAATATCATCAATGAAACCGCTAACGAAAAAGGTCTGATCGATTGCTCTCTCAAAGACAAGAATTCTTGTGCATCTGCCAAAGATACTTTTTTGATATTAGTAATATCGGAATCAGAAGGAGAGTTTATCTCTACATATTCCTCGTCTTCAATTTCTTCTTTGATCAGATAATCCGTGGTAACACCGAAAATCTGACTCAATTGAAGTATTTTATCCAGTTCAGGGATAGATTGAGCACCTTCCCATTTTGACACTGATTGACGAGTAACATTTAAACGTTCAGCCAATTGTTCTTGTGACCAACCATTCTTCTTTCTTAAATTGATTATTTTATCTGCTAAGATCATTTTTTATTTTCCCCTTGTAACGATTTTTGATCTAACCGGTGATCTGATCTTAATATAACTTTTCCTCTAGTTGCTTACTATCTAGCGCAGCCGTCAATTAGGCAACTGCCAGTTGCAATGCCCTAGTATTAGGCATTCTCGTATATTGTACTCATTTTTTACAAATAATCGGTTTAATGCTTTTAGTATTTTAACAAATTATTGTTATGGATTATTTAAATATTCAATTCATTTTTTGTATTTCTAACCAATAAAATCTTTGTTAATTTATCTATTATTTAGCAACTGGCAATATTTGCAAGGTGCACTTGACAAAAACAATTGATAAAAGCAAGATATTCGTTAGGCGCACCTAATAAGAGAAAAATAGTAAGGAATAAAAATGAAAAGAATTACTTTGTCGAAATTAAAGCCCGGAATGAAATCAGTTATTACGGGGCTTCTAGCAAAAGGCGGCATACGCCGACGTTTACAGGATTTAGGATTTGTTGAAGGAAGTCATGTGGATTGTGTTGGGATAAGCCCTTTGGGAAACCCAACCGCCTATCGCATCAGCGGAACAGTTATTGCCTTACGATCTGAAGATGCAAGTCAGATCTTGATTCAAGAGGTTGATACTGATGTCTAAAAATCATTCAATTGTTAAGAACCAGTCGGTTACCAAGTTAGCAGTTGAGAAAAAATCTCAAGATGATAAAGTAATCGCTTTAGCGGGAAATCCCAATGTAGGTAAATCAACAGTATTCAATGCTTTAACCGGATTAAATCAACATACCGGCAATTGGCCCGGAAAGACTGTTGAGAATGCCCAAGGATATTATAATTATAATAATCAAAACTATGTTTTAGTTGATCTTCCCGGCAGTTATTCTTTAATGGCGCGCTCAGCTGAAGAAGAAGTTGCGCGTGACTTTATATGTTTCGGACAACCTGATGCAGTAATTGTTGTTTGCGATGCTACTTGTTTGATGCGTAATATTAATCTCGCATTACAAATCATTGAAACAGGAAAAAGAACTATCTTATGTGTAAATTTACTAGATGAAGCTGAACAACGACAAATTAAGGTAGATCTTGATTTGCTAAGTGAGCGTTTAGGAGTCCCGGTAGTGGGAACAATTGCTCGATCTAATCAGGGTTTAAATGATTTGATGGAAAGTGTGCAAACCACACTGCAAGCACCTCCACCCACAAATTTAATTGTCTATCCTGATTTTGTGGAAAAGGGTATTGAAACTCTGCTACCACGAATAGATTCTATAGTTGGTAATTATTTGGATGCACGTTGGGTTGCAGCAAGAATTTTAGACGGCGATCAAAATCTGTTCAATTCAATTGAGGAATATCTGGATTATGAATTAATCGAAGATCCTGAAATTCAGAGAATTTTAAAGGATTATCAGTTCAAACTTAAAGACAAACAAATAACTCAAATTGAATTAAAAGACACAATGGCGAAAACTTTTATCCAAGTTGCAAGTGTCCTTTGTCATGACGTTATAGAAGAACCACTTATAGCTAGTGACCAAAGAGATCGAAAGTTAGACAAACTATTTACCAGTAAGCTAACCGGATTTCCAATCATGTTGATCATCTTGCTTTTAATCTTCTGGTTCACTATTTCAGGTGCAAATGTTCCCTCTGATCTTTTGGCTAAAGTATTATTCGGTTTTGAAGATTGGTTGGCAAATGCTGCGATTTCGATTGGTATACCTTCTCTTATCATAGATTTGTTAATCCATGGTGTCTTCAATGTAATTGCCTGGGTTGTCAGTGTAATGTTACCACCCATGGCGATATTTTTTCCTCTCTTCACACTATTAGAAGACTTCGGTTATTTACCCAGAGTCGCTTTTAATTTGGATCGTTTTTTTCAAGGATGTGATGCATGTGGTAAGCAAGCACTCACTATGTGTATGGGCTTCGGTTGCAATGCCGTAGGTGTAACCGGAAGTCGAATCATTGATTCTCCTCGAGAACGCTTAATCGCTATTATCACCAACAATTTTGTGCCCTGTAATGGACGTTTTCCTATTCTGATCTCTATAATTAGTATTTTTCTTGTAGGCTCCAACTCAGGTTTTAGCAAAAGTTTTCTAGGAGCTTTAATTCTAGTTTTAGTAATTATTTTTGGCGTCGGGATGACTTTGCTCGTTTCTAAGCTGCTTTCAAAAACTGTGCTTAAAGGGATACCATCATCTTTTACCCTTGAACTACCTCCATACAGAAAACCTCAAATCGGAAAAGTTATTGTTAGAAGTATTTTCGACCGTACTTTGAAAGTATTAGGTCGGGCAATAATTGCAGCTGCACCGGCAGGCTTAATTATTTGGCTGTTAAATAATGTTCAATCAGGCGATACCACACTATTATACACAATTACCGATTTTCTAAACCCATTTGGTAAGGCTTTGGGAATGGACGGGGTAATTTTAGTCGGATTCATACTCGGTTTACCGGCTAATGAAATTGTGATGCCAATTATTATCATGACTTATCTAGCGCGAGGAGGACTCTTGGAATTAGAAGGAGCAGCTCTGGGTCAACTCTTGATCCAAAACGGTTGGACTTTGACCACAGCTATCAGTACCCTATTATTCACCTTAATGCACTGGCCTTGTTCCACAACTTTACTGACTATCAGAAAGGAAACTCAAAGTTGGAAATGGACAATTATCTCATTTTTAGTCCCTAGTGTTGCCGGTATTGCAATTACTTTTTTATTTAACAGCTTAGTTCGGATATTCATTTAAATGATTAATGAGATATTATGCCAAAAAATAAACAGTTCCGGCCACTACCGGAACTGTTCAAACATTGGAGGAGAAAAGTATGAATAAGAAATAACTTACTCTCAACTCCAATTATGCACATTATTATTGTCTAAACTAAAACGTAAATGTAACAAAATTAAAAACAAATAGTCTAAGAAGGACTAGTTGTAAAATTAATAAAGGATAAAACATTAAGGTAATTCAGTTATGGAATCTAAATTGGCCAAATCAGATAGGTCTTGATCTTTAATCAAAAAACCACCCTCCCCTGCCATGGATATTCTTAGCACTACATCATTATATGCCTTGTTTGTCTCATTTAGATCTATATTCATAACATCTGCTCTGGTTTTACAATAAGTTTCAAAAATATCTACTGCATCTTCTTTTGATAAATCACCGGCACTGATAATATCTACATATGAATTTCTAATCCGAGAAATTGCAAAGCCTTCATTAAAATCAAGTGCCTCATTATAGGATTGTTCACTCAATTCAGTCTTAAGCCGATCTGTAATCTCAACTCTTTGATTATCTCGCCTAATAGTCTGAGGTAAAGTAATTAATAAAAACAATCCTGCGATAACAGCAACGATTGCTACAACTGACAAAATTTGCTTTTTAGTTAAATTAATATCGGGCAATTGTTTTGATTCTACTGCATATTTAGGTTTTGCCTTAGCTTTGGCTTTCTTTTCACGTTTTTCAACCTGTTGATTAAGATTAGCATTTATTTTTGACTGCTGAGGATTAATCTCTTCACCTGTATATTCAGGTTGTTCCTCATTAGGAAATTCAAAATCTTCCGGATGTTTAATAATATCCAGAGCTTCTTCGGTCGGAAAAACACAATCACAAAACAGACAATGACAATTATCTTGTTTCGGATCAACATATACTATTGATCCACAATTTTTACACATTCCTTCTTGCATCAATTACCTCATTTAGCTTAACTTGTTCAGTTCATTTATTATAATCTATGCTATTATAGATACCATATTATTAATTTTCAAGTTATTTCATTTGCATTTGTTATTGTTAAGTAATTTTGGTGATATTTTTGTGATTACGGAAAGCAAATCTTCTTTTGATATTTATTTTATGGAACAAGCTTTAGTTGAAGCTGATTTGGCTGAAAAAAATGGTGATGTACCTGTTGGTGCACTGATTGTAAAAAATGGAAAAACATTAGCTCGTGCCCACAATATGCGCGAAGTTTTAGGTGACGTTACCGCACATGCCGAAATCATTGCAATTCGAAAAGCTGCTCAAGCAATAGGTAGTTGGCTGCTTGAAGATTGTGAATTATATGTTACACTTGAACCTTGCATAATGTGTTTTGGAGCTATTATTCAAGCAAGAATAGCTCAAGTATATTTCGGAGCTTTTGATCCAAAAACAGGTGCTTGCGGCTCCTTAAAAGAGCTGGCAGGATTAAGCAATTCCAGCATTAATCACCATACTAAGTTTCAAGGTGGTATATTAAAAGAAAGATGTTCAAATAAGTTGAAACATTTTTTTCAAAAGAAGCGTAATTCTGCTAAACTAAAAAACAATATAGTCACAGGGGGTAAAGAGAATGAGCAATAAAATAAAAAAATCTAATAAAAACGCTAAAACAAAAACTGAAGTATCTTTACCCGGAAAAAGAACTTTAGCCGGAAGATTTTTTTCTTGGTTCGGAATGACTGTTGCAAGAATGTGTGCCAATATCACTTATATCGGACAAGAAAATATTCCTCAAGAAATTCCTTATGTGATAACACCCAATCACCAAACATATGTTGACGGATTATTGGTTGGTAAAGGATTACCTAAAGAACATTTCGAGAAATTCTCAGCATTGATCGGTTCAGATTTAAAATCAAAACACGGTCTAATGGGTAAATTAATTGTACCTGTTTCTCGTGGCGTTGAAGTTGATCGTTACGGTAATCCGGTACGCGGTCTTGTCATGGCTAGACGTGCCTGCAGAGCGGGTAATATTTTAATGGTCCATCCTGAAGGTACCAGGACACATGACGGCCTGGTGGCACCTTTACAAAATGGGGCAGCTTACATTGCTATAGCAAGTAAAGTACCACTGGTGCCCGTCTACATTGAGGGAGGTTTTGAAGCATATTCACGATATGATAAAAGACCTCGTTTCAGAAATCCTATAACCGGTAAGAAATTTGAAGTGAATATTATCTTTGGTGCTCCTTTATTACCTGAAAACTACTCTTCTTCTGATGAAATGACTGAAGCTATAGCAACCTGGCTCAAAGAACAGGAAACAGCATATCTAGCAAAAAACAAGGGAAACTTGCACAAATTACCTGAAGAAGCACTTAAATATATAAATAAGCAAAAGAAAGAATCAATAAATTCTAAAGCCTAGTATTTTGCTTAATCCAGCAAAGATGAAATTATCCCTAGATGTCCCTGATGAATCCGAAAGCTAATATCAGTTCCTTGTTCAGTGTATTCAATATTGTCAATGTAAGCTACATTACGCAATTCAGAAACTATCTGACTTTGATCAAACGGGATCACTAAGTGAAATGGGAGCATTTGAGATTTAGGAATCTCAACCAGAGCTTCTTTTAATTCAGCGATTCCTGTTCCCTGACGCGCAGAAACAAAAGCTTGAATCTCAGAATGGCGATTTGTCTCTTTTATTTGATCGATAACCTGTTGATCCACCAGATCAATTTTATTAAAAACATGAATTCTAGGTTTAGTATCCGCTTCTAAGTTTTCCAATTGTCTTTCAACCGTATCCATCTGACTTTCAAATTCAGGATCTGAAATATCTGTTACTTCAACGATGAAATCAGCATAACTTACTTCCTCCAGTGTTGACTGAAATGCTTCAACCAATTGATGAGGTAATTTTCTAATAAATCCAACTGTATCAATTAATAATATAGGAATGTCCGAATCTTTAATTCTTCTGGCAGTCGGATCCAGAGTGGCGAATACCTGATCCATAGTATGTAGATCAGATTCACAAAGTGCATTCATCAAAGTGGACTTTCCTGCATTGGTATAACCAACGATCGCACCCGTGATCAGTTGATTTCTTTCTCTGTTTTCTCTGGTTAATTTTCTCCGTTTATGCAATTCTTTAAGATTTTTCTTTAAAGTTTTAATTCTTCTTTGAATATGTCGGCGATCAGTCTCGAGCTGAGTTTCACCAGGACCTCTGGTACCAATACCCCCGCCCAAACGCGACAATGCCAATCCCGCGCCGACCAATCTAGTCGCGCGATCATTCAATTGTGCTATTTCGACCTGAAGACGACCCTCCATAGTCGTTGCTCTGAGAGCAAAAATATCTAGAATAATTAAGGTTCGATCCAAAATTTTTAGTCCGGTTAATTCAGAAATATTTCTCATCTGAGAGCCGCTTAAATTTAAGTCTAAAACCAGAGTGTCCGCTTCTAAAGCATCCGCAAGTTCCGCTAATTCATTTAATTTTCCTTGTCCGGCAGCATATGTAGGATCAAACTTTGATCTGGCTTGAAGTGATTCTCCAACTACTTCAAGACCCGCTGCCTCAGTTAACTCTGAAAGTTCTCGTAATGAATATTCAGCAGATTCCTTGGTTCCTTCTTCCGATGTTAAATAGACACCTAATAAGAGAGCTTTATTATTTTCTTGCAACTACTCTGCCCTTTCATATGTATTTGTATTTTGGATAACTGCATTGAATTTATCTAAGATATCTAATTCTTCTTCTGCAAAATAATATTGCGGATTTATCGTATTCTGAGCAAATGTTTTTTGATGTGCCAGATGAAGTGCCGTAATCATTTGATTACGCCATATTTTCTCATCCATCTCCAGTAATGCCGCAATCAGTATCTGATATACTTCTTTACCGGCTTTATGTGCTAATTCATCATCTTTCATCCGAATCAAATTAAACAATTTCGAACCGTAACTTCTATCATCTAAGCAAGCTTGTTGATATTTTAGTGCTGAATCATATATTTCTTGATATAAAGCTTTTTCAGCTTCTACTTCATTCTCCTTAAACATCTCTAAAATAATTGGATCAGAAAAGAATTTGTCCAGCTTTTTTTCTTGTTTACGGATTGAACGAAAAACTCCGCTTTGTGTAATGGAAATTTTCAATTCAAGCCATAATCCGATCATCAAATCAGCTTTGCGATCTTCTTTTCTTCCTATATTCTTATAACGAACATCTTGTAACTTTTCTTGAAAAATGTTTGAAGTCATAATGTCCTCCCAAAATTAATCTATTGCTACTCGTTTAATAATTTTGTTGATTATTAACGACAGAATATGAATCGTTTATATTATACCTTATCAATCTACTTTTCCGGAAATATAGCTTTGGAATAGTTATTGTTAAGTCAATTAGTAAATCTGGCTTTCAATTTCTTACGCAAATCTAAAACTTCATGTAAATTAATTGAAATTCCTGCTATATAATAAACAGTAAGTGATATGATAACTTTAACAAGATAAATAACTATTTGCATTACTTTACCCGCCGGATAAATCGGCAACAAATTGACTGCTGCTAGAACTAGACCGGTAACTAGTAAACAATAGGCTAAACGTATCATAAACGGAAAAATCCTATATGGTCTGGCTTTTCGGTTATGCAATTTATAAAGCTGATAAACAATAAAGGCACTAATTACACTATAAGTAGCATGTGCCATCGCTATTCCTTTTACCCCAAAATCAAAAACTCTAGTAAATAAGATACAGAATAAAGGATTTAAAATTAAGGTAATAATACCGTTAAACAACGCTATGCGCGTGACTTTTCTTGAATAAAACGCCTGATTGGTAATGTGGATCACAGTATGAGCAATTAAGCTGATACAAAACCATTGCAAGATCTCACCCGTTACTACAATATCACTATTCGAATAAGAAGAGCCCCATTGAAAGATCATTTGGATTGTTTCAAAATCCAAAACGAAGAAAATTACTGCAATCGGTGCTATTAAAAATAATGCTTGTCTAATGCTTCTAGTAAATAAAACTCTAGATTGTCGATAATCTCTTTTTGTATAAAAACCTGTCAAATTTGGCAACATGACAGTTCCGATCGCAACCGCTACTACACCATAAGGTAACATAAAAGTTTGATCTGCATGTTTGATTGAAGTAAGTGCTCCGGTAAATTGGTTGGTGAAAGCAGCCATGACCAAAGAATTCACATGCAATACCGAACCGGATAATAGAGTCGGAATTGCTAAAGATAATAAATTCTTAAATCCGGGATTTTTGTAATCTAAACTAAACTTAAAATTTCTCAGCTCTCTTCTAGCCAAAACCAATTGAAACAAAAAGTATACCGCTGCTGAGCCGACAACTCCCCACCCCACCTTGACTAAGCCTGACATGCTTTGTTCACCTAGGGATAAGATTACCACCATATATAGTATGTTATAGATCATTACCCCAAAAGCTGCTAGACCAAAGCGTTTATAAGCAGTCAAGACGCCTTGAGTCAAAGCGATTAAGATCATAAAGAAACATTGGATCAATAATATCCTGGATACCGGTATAGCAGCTTTAAAAACTTCAACACTCTTCTCCGGATTAATAGCAGGTAAAATCCAGCGCATTAACAAACCTGTCAAACTCAATACAGCAAGCATCACTATGCCAAAAATACTGATAAAAGTACTGACACTATGCCATACTTCACGCTCACGGTTTTGTTCAATTCCACTCGACAGTGTGGGAGTGATAGCTGAAGCAACCGCTCCACCAATTAATAAGGCAAACAAAAAATCGGGAATAGCAAATGCTAAATAATAAGGATCGGAATACATACCATAACCTAAAATCGGAACGATCAGAACTTCTCTTAAAAATCCCGTTAATTTTGCCATAAAGAAGCCGATCATAGAAATCAAAGTAGCTCTGGCTATGGTTTGAGAATCACCGGCTTTTATATTATGTCGTTGTTTTTTGGGACGTGTTCGTAAGCCATGGCGTCCTCTAGCATTTTGTTCAAAGGGAAATTCCAATTTATGGTCCTCCAAATATCCTAAATTATAATTCTAGCATATTATGTTGAATAAACCGAAAATTACAAGTGTGCCTAAAATACTTTTAATTGATTAGGCAGATTAACCTAAATTTAATAGTAATCTAGATGCCAGCAGCCTTAATGGCTAAAATCCTCTGCATTTCATTAAAAGCAATCATATATGCTTCATCTACACCCATCCCCGGTTTTGCCAGGAATTGATCCGGACAGATTCCCATGGCTACCTGCAAGCATACCCTGGCAGAAATGTCAGTTTCATTACAAGTTCCTCCTATGTATGAAGAAACACCTTGTTCTTTACAAATTAATACGGCCTCAATTGTGTTGTTCAGTCCACCTAAATCCGGTGTTTTGATTTGAATCATATGTCCTGCTTTATTGCGAGCAAACAATTCAATATCTTCCAAAGTATTACACCATTCATCAGCAACCAATTTTACCTCTATCTTTCTACGATCAACTAAACTAGTTAAAGTAGCAAGATTATCCATTACCTCTTCTCTAGAGTTTCCATCTATTGGACCCTCTATTTGTAAAGCATAAGGCTGGCAAATAGTTACCAGTTCTGCCAGATAATCAGTAATAGCCTGATGATTCTCTATGCCGAATAACTCTCCGATTGTACCGTAAACATCAAGATGGATAATGGGTTGATAACTTTTATCGGCTCCCAGATTTTTTATTCTCTCAACAAGCCAAGTGAGATATTCTTTTAGTTTTTCCCCATTTTCTCCCAATTTTGTTTTGACGTTATTAATCAAAGCATGCGGTAAGATTGGGACTCGCTTGATAATCATCTTGTCCGCATTTAGCTGACGTTGATCACCACTTTGTGTGAAAATCGGAATCAGATGATCTGACACCTGAGAATTATATTCAGCAGCTACTGTTTCACAGATCAACTGTTTGTTTTTCTTAGCTACAGCGTCCAGAATTGCTTGCGAAAATCCGTAGCGAATCGCTGTATGTAATTTTTGGCCGTTTATTCTGAATTCTTCTAATTGACCGGCCATTACTTTGAAAGATGATATTTTTTGATTTCGATAAAAAGGAATCAGATGTTGCTCTATCAAAGGAATAAAGTCTTTGGCCAGAAATAACGAATCTCTACCTCCTGCACCGGAGTACTGAACGGCTGTGCAATCTCCATAAGCAATTTGACCATCATCCAGAATAAACATGATTGAAACAGACTCTCCCGGTTGACGTATTGACTTGTATCCCGGCGTAATGACTTCTCCTGAATAGGAAAAACCATCATTAATTGCACCATGCTTGATTGCTGCTTGGTCATCAAAATAGTAACCGGATCGACCTGCGGCACAAACTACCTCTTTTATTTTCATTCATTATTCTCCTAACAAAAAAAGA
>JAAYKK010000069.1 GCA_012522435.1 Clostridiaceae bacterium
AAGAAAATCTATAACAAGCATTTTTATTCTATTCTACTACTTGTTAGCAATCTAAAAGAATAACTGCTCAATCTCATTTGATGAATTTATATCATTTATCATCAATGATTGAGCAGTTATTTATTGCAAAATTATTTAAATGAACAAAATGTTAGATCAAAATCAACTAAAAACGTAAAACTGCAGCTAACCGATCTTTAAATCTATCTTCATCCGCAAGATGAACTGTGGCATCAGTTTGAATCGCTTTTGCAATTATTTCATTCATTTTTTCTTCGGCTTTTGCAGAATACTTTTTTGAAATAATTATTTGAGCTACTTGTCCTTGTTCAGCATATTCTAATATTTTTTCAGGCTCAAAAACCACTTTATCACGTGATTTCTGGAAACCGTAATTGTTAATTTCTGCCTCTTCTAACGATTTAATATATGGTTTTAAAATATCTGTAACCGCTTGCTCCTGCTCTTTATGATTAAGAGCTTCGAATGGCTTTTCGATAGTTTTCTCGAAATAAAACTTTCCTCTTGCCACATGTTGAAATTGTGAGACTGTATCAGCGGTACCGGCTAAAATTACATGAGGTTCATTTACTTTAACAAGTTTGGTTAATTGTTGGTCAATATAGTGAAAGTATTTCTGGCGATCTTTTTCTTGTTCTTCAGGACGTGCACGATGACCGTGGAAAGTTGATTTCGTCTTACCCTTATAACTTCCAAAATTGACATTGCTGTTCGAATCAAAATCGTCAAATAGATCAGGAAATGAAGTTTTTATTTGGTCTTGTTCCAATACTCTGGCTTTAGTTCCTTCTATTTCATAAATTTTCAAACGATCTTTGCTCAGATCAATTAAATAATCTCCTTGGATAATAGTAATATCAAGCAATGGCGCAATAAAAAAATTGTTTTGCACAATTGCTTTTTGTTCAAAAGATTGTGGCACCCGAAAAGTTTCAAATATCTTCTCATCTGCAAATACTGCAAGTCCATCTTTGGAATGGCTCCAAAATAAGGAGTCTCTTTGCAATTGATCAAGTTTTGAGATTATAGGTTCCCAAACACGACGGTTGTATTTTTCTTGCAATTGCAATTGAACATCTTGGATTAAGTTTTTGAAAGCTATTGCATCTTGCTGCGATTCAGGCAACATGCGTGAAGTTGGAAGATAGATTGAAATCTTAGGACCTTCACTATTTTGAGTTTCTTTTAACATTACTTTTAATTCATTTAACATCTAGAACTCCTCTCATCCGAAAACATTTTTTTTCTTATGTATATGTTAGCAGACTTATTAATTTGATAAAAACAATCAATTTCTCATACTGTGAATTGGTGCGGGAATACGTCCGCCTCGTTCTATTAAACGTTTGGAAGAGGAAGGATTCACCTTCATAATTGGCGCTTCTCCCCATAAACCCCCATAGACTACTTTATCACCTGCTTTTTTCCCCGGAATAGGAATAATTCTAACCGCAGTAGTTTTATTATTAAAGACACCTACGGCCATCTCATCAGCAATTATTCCTGATATCGTCTCATGAGGAGTATCTCCGGGAATTGCAACCATATCGATACCTACAGAACAAACGCAAGTCATAGCTTCTAGTTTCTCCAATGTAAGAGAACCTGATTCGACCGCTGCGATCATACCCTCATCTTCACTAACCGGTATAAATGCACCGGATAAACCACCTACATGCGATGATGCCATCGTACCGCCTTTTTTAACCGCATCATTGAGCATGGCTAACGCAGCTGTTGTACCCCAACCTCCGCAAGTATCAACACCTATTTCTTCAAGAATCCGGGCAATTGAATCTCCGACAACCGGAGTTGGAGCAAGTGATAAATCTATTGTCCCGAATGGCGAACCTAAACGTCGTGCAGCTTGCTCGGCTACTAATTGACCTACCCTAGTAACTTTAAAAGCAGTACGCTTAATTGTCTCAGCTACAACATCTATTGGTTCCCCTGCAACTTCTTTTAATGCAGCCAGTATTACACCCGGACCGCTGACTCCCACATTTATTGCACATTCAGGCTCACCTACACCAGTGAAAGCACCCGCCATAAATGGATTATCATCCGGAGCATTAGCAAACACTACTAATTTTGCACAACCATAAGCATCTATGTCTTTGGTTAAATTTGCACAATCTTTAATAATCTTACCCATACGACCTACTGCATCCATATTAATTCCTGACTTTGTAGAGGCCAGATTAACTGAAGCACAAACCTGTTCAGTTTCAGCTAAAGCTCGCGGGATAGATTTAAGCAATTTAAGATCTGAATTTGTAAAACCTTTTTGAACTAATGCTGAAAACCCGCCAATAAAATTCACGCCAACTGCTTTAGAAGCTTTATCCAGAGTTTCAGCAAAACAAAAATAATCATCAACTTCACTAGAACCTGCGACCAGAGAGATCGGTGTCACAGAAATTCTTTTATGAATTATCGGAATACCGAACTCATTACTTATTTGATCTGCTGTCTGAACAAGATGTTCAGCTCTTTTAGTAATTTTATCGTAAATCTTCTGACAAGCTAATGTGGAAGATTCAGAAGCACAGTCTAATAAATTTATTCCCATCGTGATAGTCCGCACATCTAGATGTTGATTGCGAAACATATTAATAATTTCTAAGATTTCATAGTTCTCAAACATAATTACCTAATTTCACTTTTGTTCAGATTCTTTGCATGGCGTTAAAAATGTCTTTATGTTGAATACGGATATCTAAACTCATTTCTTCACCCAAAGCGTTTAATTCGCCACTCAATTGTTCTATACCGTAAATACTTTGTGAAGTATCTACGAGCATAATCATCGTGAACATATCTTTAAGAATAGTCTGAGAAATATCAGAAATATTGATCTCTAACTTTGCCAGAACAGCAGTTACACTGGCGATAATTCCTATCCGATCTTTACCAAGAACTGTAACAACAGCATTATATTGAACTGATTGATTCATTTTTACCTCTATTAGTTTGTTGTTTTAATCTATTCGATTATCCATAAGAAAGAAAGTTCTGACAAGTACATTAATAATTCTAGTATCCTATTTTTCAACCTGAGCTACTCGCCATTTAGTAATTTCGGCTATCAACTCATAGGGTATTTCTTGATGATACGGCAATTGAATAGCTCCTTTTGAAGTTTTATAAGAGGTCAGGCGATCTGTAAAAGCAACTATTGCCTCTGGACCAGGATATATACCGATATGATTTTTTGCTGCTGCAAAATGTATTAAATTTTCTTTTTGCCAAAGGCGCCTGTGCGCGAATTACTTTTCTGATTTTATGTAAAATCGGTTGAATAGCTTGATCTTGAGCGACAATATAGGCATCAATTGTCAAAATTTCAGTGCATATATGATTTTGATTTTTGTTTTTAAACTCACGTTTACATTTTGGACATTGCCACATAAATACTCCTCTGTAATTTGATATCACTTTTAGTTTTTTCTGTTTAACATAACTAATGTTTAATCAAAGTAGGTTTGCCAATTCTCTGTTTGCGATGCTTGATAACACATATTTATCTGCTCCCTGGTTGTTTTTGCAGCATCTAATTCCGGCAATTCATTAAGAGTAAAATAATTACTGGCTCTTGTTTCAATATTTTCTTTAAATTCGCCATCTATTAATTCTCCTAGAAAAAATATTTTTATTATTCTAGAAACCTGTTTTGGATAATTATGTTTGTCCCGGTCTTGAATTGCTATTACCTTTGAAAGATTAATGTTTAATCCTGCTTCTTCTTTAACTTCTTGTATTGCACTTTCAGCAGCCGATTTTTGAACATCAACCCAACCCCCTGGCAATGACCACTTATCATTATTCTCTTTTACTAATAATATTTTTTCATTTTTGAAAATTGCGGTTCTTGTATCAAGTTTCGGAGTTTGATATCCTCGCTCATTGCAAAACAGATTTTTTATTTTCTGTAAAGGAAGATTTGAAATCTCAGACATCATTTCAGCTGAAATGTTTCTCAATAGTTGATAGCGTTCCAGATCAAAAGTATCTTTACCGTATGTTAATCCGTTTTGGGCAATACTTTGCAAGTCAATAATCCAATCTATCCATTTATTAGTATTAGCTTCAATAACCTTCTCCAATTTCTTATCAAAAACAAAATTGTCCAATCTTTATATTTAAGCAAGTCTTAACTGCATAAATAAAAATTGGACAATCTATAATAATAAGTTAATAGTTATTCTGGTCGAGTTCTATGTTCAACCATTTTTTCAACTGCTTCTTTGCATATTTCAACCATTTTTTCCATCATCTTGATACGCTCTTGTAAAGCATCATAGAATAGATCTTCCGAATAGAAATCATAGAAATTACTAAATTTAGCAAGCACAATATCTCGATCATCAATCCAATCACCAAAATAATAATCTTCCGCTTTGTATATTCTTTCTTGTTGTGACTCTAAATTTGCCATAAAAGCTCTTAGTAATTCATTGTCTGATTCAATATGACGGTAGAGAATGTCAAATTCTTCAGCCTTAGCTTCAAGTTGTTTTAAAGATTTTTTCTTTTCCATAATCTTTCTCCCTTACAGCAGATCGCTTGTATTAAATTGATCTAGTGTTTTAGTTAAAATAAATTCCAGCTCATGAAAAACATTTACTTTTTTAATTGAATTTTCACCTGCAATTGTGCATTACTCTTTTAAACTAACTCGAACTATTCCTCTTCTCATCTGCGATTACACTATTTACAAATCAATTCTTAGGCTTCGTTCTATTTTTATTATAATCAATAAATAACCCTCTTACCAGACTTTATTTGGTAAGAGGGTTTGCTTGGTTTCCTCAGTATCATTTAATCACTGAAGAAATTATTTAATTACTTTCTGCTTATTTTATTCTTCCTGTTTTTTCCTCTTCAGGCTTCTAATCAAGAGCATCAGTGTTGCTAATGCCAGTAATATACTTCTGAGTACTGTTTGACTCAGACTGTTCTCACCTGTTTTAGCCATAGGACTTTCAGGTGGAGGTATTATTATACGTTCTTCTTCAGGTACTTCTTCCAGCTGATTAGTTATTACTATTTTACCGTCTAAGAAACCGTAACTAACTTTGTACTTTGCTACAGCTCGCTCTTCTACACTATAAGCATATGGCTGCCCGGTCTCATCCTCTCCCGGAAGATCAACAAATAAGTATTGCCAATTTCCTTCTGCATCAGCTTTAACTGTTACAGGAGCGCCAAAGTCTAAACCGTTCTGCTTCAATTGTAAGATTATTGCCCCGGGTCTTAAGCCATGTCGATTATTGTCATCTTCCCATATTTTAGTTACAGGAAGGTTGATCAGCACTAAAGGATTAGTGATCGTAATTGAACCATCAGCATTAACAGTGTATTCAGGTTCTGCATAATGAGGTACCTTAGTCTCAGCGACAGTGTATTTGTACTCTTCACCTTCAGCATCAAACTTGGGAAGTTTTTCAAAACTGTATTCCCAATTGCCTTCAGCATCAGCTGTCACCGCTACCGGATCGAGGAAGTCCTCGCCGTTTTGTTGCAGTTGCAGTGTAATACTCTCAGGTCTTAAGCCATACTTATTATCCAGATCTTCCCAAGTTTTTGTAATAGAAAGATCAAGAGGAGGTAAGATGTTTGTCACGGTGATTGAACCATCTTCATTCTCCTCGTACTCGGGATCCGAGTAGTGAGCTACCTTGGTTTCAACAATCGTATACTTGTATTCCTCACCTTCTGCATCAAACTTGGGAAGTTTTTCAAAACTGTATTCCCAATTGCCTTCAGCATCAGCTGCTACCGTCACAGGATCAAGGAAGTCCTCGCCGTTCTGTTGCAGTTGCAGTGTAATGCTCTCAGGTCTCAGGCCATACTTATCGTCCTGGTCATCCCAGATTTTAATAATCGGCAGGTCAACTGTCGGCAAGATGTTGGTAACTGTGATTGAACCGTCTTCATTTTCATCGTACTCAGGATCCGAATAGTGAGCTACCTTGGTTTCAACAACCGTGTACTTGTATTCGTTGCCTTCTTTATCAAACTTTGGAAGTTTTTCAAAGCTGTATTCCCAGTTACCATCTGCATCAGCTGCTACCGTCACAGGGTTGAGGAAATCCTCGCCATTCTGTTGCAGTTGCAATGTAATACTCTCAGGTCTTAAACCATATTTATCGTCCTGGTCATCCCAATTCTTAGTAAGCGGCAGATCGACCGTCGGCAAGGTATTGGTAACTGTGATTGAACCGTCTTCATTTTCATCGTACTCAGGATCCGCATAGTGAGCTACCTTGGTCTCAACAACCGTATACTTGTATACCTCACCTTTTACATCAAACTTGGGTAAATCTATAAAGCTGTATTTCCAGTTACCATCTGCATCAGCTGCTACCGTCACAGGATCAAGGAAATCCTCGCCGTTCTGTTGCAGTTGCAGTGTAATACTCTCAGGTCTCAAGCCATACTTATCGTCCTGGTCATCCCAGTTCTTAGTAACAGGAACTTCCGTAAGAACTAATTTATTAGTTACAGTTATACTTCCATCAGCTTCCGGTGTGTAGGTAGGATCTTCGTAAGCTGGCAGCTTGGCTTCAACCACGGTGTATTGATAAGGAGCGTTGTTCTCGTCATGAGTTCTGAGCCCTGTGAAAGTATACGTCCAGTTACCATCCTGATCAGATTCTACCGTCACAGGATCAAGGAAATCCTCGCCATTCTGTTGCAGTTGCAGTACAATACTCTCCGGACGAAGCTCAAACTTGTTATCCAAGTCATCCCATACCTTGTTCACTGTAAGATTCATCAATTTATAGTTCTTTAAGGTGATTTCGCGTGGATCAAGTTCATTTCCTTCAAGATCCGTAATTACACCTTCAGCTCCAATAATACCGATCATTTCATGATCGTAGCCTTCAGGAACAACTTCTTCTAATGTGTACTTATAAAGACGACCGTGATCATCTTTTTTGAGAAGTCTCTCAAAGGTGTGTTTCCACTCCGTATTAGCGCTTAATACAGCCGACTCAAAGAGTTTGCCGCCTTTATAGAGGTTGACTATCAGTCCTTCATGCGGTTTTTCACCGTATTCAGGTGCATCTCCGTACCAGATCTTGGTCACCGGAAGATCAAAATAATCTTTATCTCTCATGTTGTAGACACTGGCAAAGAAATGGGTTTCGTCCGGGGTTAGCTCAAATTCGAAGGCATCTTCAAACAGATGGTAGCCCTGTTCAGTCAGTGTTTTGGTTTCGACCAGAACATACCAACCGAGATCCAAGTTCGTATAATTAGCAAATCCATTTGTATCCGTTACTTTATCGGAGACTTTTAACTCATCATTATAGCTACCATCAGGAAGCTTAACTTCTTCAAGCGTGCCCTGATAAAGTGTAAAGGTAACACCCGGCAGACGTTCTTGCGTGTAGCGGTCATATTTGGACAGTAAGACACTGCCTTTCTTGAGGTAGTTGTTTTGGTATACGCTTACCAGTCCTGTGAAACCGGGTTTCTGTAACCACTCACGCATGTCGATTATCACCGGTTTGGTATTTAAGACCCAGGTATTGTCTTTAGTCTTTGTTTCTAGAAGTTTGTATACAGCTTCAGGTTTTAAAACAAAGTTTTCGATAGCAGTGAAGTCCAACTTACCCTCGGTATCCGTCACCATGTTCTCTTTAATTAAAATATCTTCATTGTTTTCAATCTCATAGAAGTTATAGGTAACTCCCGAGAGAGGGATGTAAACATCATAAAATGGTGTATCACTGCGCTGTATCTTAACAGCACCGGGGTTTTGGGAAATAAGTTCATCCGCTTCAACTAAACTGACCATCTCAGCCAAGGGTTGACGCTTAACAAACTCAAGCTCTAGTTTCTTATTGACTGCTTGATAATAGAATTTATGGACAACTTCTTCTTCCTGATTGTCGTAAATCGGGGGTTGCATAGAACTAGTTGGAACTTTTTCTACAATAAACTTGAAAGATCCGTCCATGCCGGCATAGTCTTCAGGAACTTTCGTTTCCCTGATCTCATAGCTACCGGGCAGGATATTTGTAAAGGTCACAAGTCCTTGAGCATCAGTGGTAAGTACTTCTACTGATACATCATACTCGCCTGTTTCTTCATTCAGTTTAAAGAGGGTAAACTCAACGCCTGCTAGAGCATTTCCGTCTTGGTCTTTTTTCTCAACAACAGCCTCACCTCTCATGGGTTTTTTCTCATTGGGGAAATAGATGTCAGAGGCAACAAAAGGTTTGCCATTACCATCTACTAATCTTCCTGTTGCTGTTACTTTAAACTCATAGACTTTAGGATTGACAAGATAGAGGCTACCTTCAGGTCCCGAAATCTCTTTCAATTTATAGAGAACTTCAGGCACAAGATTATCAATTACTGTATCTTTATTCGTTGCTAGAATAATCTCACGCGAGCTTCCATCATCACCCTTTAGTTCATAGGTCCAGGCTTCTTTCAATATCGTTCCGCTTCCCGCTGAATAGTCAGCCAGACTTAGTCCGATATCCAAAGCTCCGGCAAGACCAATCTTGAAGATTTTGACAGATGCTTTATCATTGACAAAAGCAGTTTCATTCGTAAAGTTCACTACTTGGTCTTTTTTATCAATAGTAAAGGTCTCACTACCTATGATTGGTTTAAGTTTTCCTAGTGTTTTCGTTTCAGTAAGTTTATACGTTCCTTTATCTAAGTCGGTAAAGCTGAGTTCACCTTTCGCATCCGTACGGCCAGTCCATTTCCTTGAAGGATAGTTAGTTTTTTCCAGGGTAAACTCAACACCTTGAAGTACTGTGTTGTTTATACCAAGTTTTTTAATGTTCACGGTGCCGTTATAGATCGGTGGATTCTCAACCTTACCAAGGTCGTATTTATACTCTGTTTTATTCAGCCAATTACTGCGTGAAACAGTTGTACTAAAATTGGCTACATAACCTTCAGGAGCCTTGGTCTCAACGAGACGATAATCACCCAGAGGAATATTGTCAAAAACAACTTTTCCATCTGGCCCGGTAGTTTTAACAGCAGCCACCCTGCCGGATTCATCGTAGAGTGTAAACTCTGCACCTTCTAACAAGATTTCTTTTCCATCTTCATCTGTGGCTTCAGAAACCTTTATCAGAGAGATTTCTCCACGTGGAGGTGGTAGTTCGTTGTAGACGATATTGGCTTCGAGATAGCGGTTGTTCAATGTACTATCAGTACGAACAAAGCTATTCATTCCACGCTTGCCTTCAAGTTGTGTAGTTCTTACAGGAGCTTCCATATTAACGATAATGCGCAATTGTTCACGAGCCTCAAGCTTACCTTCTTGACCATCTCCAGGACGTACTCTGAAGGCTGTGGGGCTGGTCGGCATCTCGGTTGTCCAGGTTAGACTATTGAGGAAGACACCTGCCTCTACACCGTCAGGTATCGAGTGAACGTTGTCGGCATTGGTGTACTCAACAATATATTGATCAGCATTATTTCCTTCTACTTGTACACTGATAAGTTTATTGGAAAACTGAGATCCACGAGAGATGCGTTTGCCTGCATTATCCATCTGAATGACTTTGTCTCTATCTCGAGGAAGTACATCATAAACTCTATTGTCGAGTCGATCATGGTCAGTATTGTTGTCGAGCAGGAGCATGTATTGGAACTTACTTTCTCCTTCAGTGACCACACCATAAGGTGACCATTCGCTGGTTCCATTCCATTCTGCATCTGTAGTACGGATATACTTTCTTGACTGCATGACTTCAGCTTTTAATAAGCTAAAGGCAGTTTGAGTGTACATATAATCCTTCTCGCCTTGACCAAAATCATGTTTTTCAGGATTTAATCCATATTGATTAAAGCTTTTTGCCTTATCAAATGCCATGTAGAGTTTATTGGTGTGAACACCTGTCTCCATTCTCAGATCTATTTCAGTCTTAACACTGGCGATTTTTGTTACATCAGCATTTAATACATCTGCCGTAAAAACAATGGCGGTTTGTCCTTCTTCTCCTTTAAAGTTATGGATGATCTCGAAATTAGAGCCGGGACTTGCAGCAAACTCAGGTGATAAAACAATTCCTTTATCGAGAATGTCCAAGCCTTTTGGCAATAGATCCACCATGTGGAAATCAGGTGATGGATGTAGGTACTCTTCACTTTCTACTTCTTCACCATTAAAGGTGCGACGAACAGAAAGATCATAAGTTCCCTGCTCACCCGTAACAACAGAATTCGCACCGGTTCCGGAATCAGGATAGGTCTGCGTCTTCACCGATCTGATTTGAAGTTTAGCAGGATTCATGTAAATCCTATCAGTTCCTATATATTGCTCTGCTTCAGAACTGACACCATCAGCTTCAAATTTATCCGCCTCTAAAATAGATGCATTGTCGAAGCCATTGGCCGAAGGATTCACTGTATCATAATGCACACTTTCAGGATCCTTGAATCTGCTCGTCATGGTAACAATATAACGTTCTGAGAGTTCTTTCTCAGTAGGCAGTTTCACAACAACCTTTATAATGGAATCTTTGTTGTCAGGATTGAAGGTATACAGACCATTCTCTGTGATTCCTTCCTCAACAACCCTATCCTCGGCACCATAGGCAATGACATCAGCAACATCAGCTTTATCTTGCAAGCTAATGCTCTTATAGTACATGCGACTATCAAGCAAGAGGTCTGTATAAACAATGTTCTTATAGTAGCGTCCGGCTTGAACATCATCCAGACCCGGAGTAAAGGTCAGATCCCATCTGAAATCTCTATCTTTATCAGTTGGCCATTCTGTAAAGAATCGCGGTTTTCCTGTTTTGAGGTATTTAATAAAGCCACCTGGAACAGGGGTACCTGCACTTTGTACAGGTTGAATGGTCACATCACTCTCAAGAACAATGTCCTGTTCATCTTGAAACTTTTTATAGGGTACAAGACGTGCCTGAACGTTGTTTTCAATAGTCTGTAAGAACACAGCGCCTGGGAACTCAAGATTGAGTTTTGGCAATGTTGGCATATTCATACTGCCATTGATTTTTCTACGATAAGTTACTGTACCGCTTTCTTCATCATAGGTCCATCCCGGATTAGATGAAGGATTAAATTGCGCAACCTTCTCCACAATCTGTCCATTTTCAACAGCTTGATACGTTGGAAGGGTATCGGTAAGAACAATCTCATCGATCAAGCGATGGATGATCTTCGTTTTCATATCTTGCCCAATATAGAAATAGAACGGTACAGCTCTTGGAGTTTCTACATACTCCACTGTTTTTCCATCGATCTCTATGGTCGCTTTTGTTCCTGCCGGGCGAATGCCACCGGCAAATCCTTGCTGATTATCCGGTGTCGGAGCACCTTTTCTTAAAATTGGCTCTTCATAGTATCCGGAGATTATTGGGAAATAATGATTTCCATCATCATCCTTGGGAACCATAACAACCTTATCGTCTTTGTCCAGGAGTTCTGTGACAATCTCCATTTCATAGTTCTGAGGTGTTGAGCCTTCTTTAAATGCCCACTCAATTGGAATGGCATAGTAGTCGCCACCTTGAACGTCGTCTTTAAAGGCAATGGTGATCACACCACTTGGATCAATGTCTACTGTATAGATATCATCAAGTGCGGGTACTTTAACTTTGCTTATATCAACAAAGCTTGGGTCAAAGTAAACCTTAAATTTACCGCCCTCTAGGGCTTGGTCTGCACTAGAAGCCGAGAGGCTAAGCTTTGTAATCAGCACATCACCAATTTTAGCGGTTTCCTTGCCCTGGTTGACATGGTCTACCTTGATGTTCATGGTGAGATCACTGTAGTCCTTCTTATTATAGACGAAACTGTATTCGTAGTCGTTTATACCATCTTCAAAAGCCAAATTATACTCCGGAACTTGGGGTACATAGCCGGGGATGGCAGGTGCAGTTAATGTCATCGATGTTGCATCAGGAATCGTATTGTAGAAAGTTTCGTTTAAGCGTAAAGGCTTTCCACCTTCATCCACATAATTGACGACAATAATCTTGGGGTCAACATAAAATCCACCATAAGTAGTAGAAACTCGGTCTATGATATTTTTGGGATTTTTTCCTGAAACCGTTCGTACGACAACAGGTTTATAAACCTTGTCACCTGCCGGATCATTGTAGTCAAAAGTAGACCCTAAAGCAGTTACTTCGTCTGTAATATAGGCACTTTCGATATTGTTGTGGCTGAACGTGCCATTATATCTTGTAATTAAAGGTAGCCCTCTTAGATCGACTGTCCTTAGCTTGTTATAACTAAAGACACCTGCACCTAAGGTTGCCAACTCAGGAAGTTCTCCAAAGTTTATGTTTTCCAGTTGATTTCTCTGGAAGGCGCCAGCATCGATTCGTTTAAGAGCTTTTAGTTCACTAAGATCTAAAGAAGTCAGTTTATTGTTACTAAAAGCATTTGCTTGGATGGTTGTTAATTTATCAAGGCCTGTGAGATTTAGACTCTCTATATTCTGGCCTTGGAATGCTTGACGTTGAATTGTTTCCAGATTTGTAAGACCACTTAAATCCACCTCAGATACGCTTACCTGAGAATTGTTTTTTTGGAATGCGGATATTCCAATTTCTGTAATATTGGGAAGATCCCCAAAATGAATGCTTTCAAGTTGATTGTTCGCAGAAAAAGCATAGTCAGGAATCTTTGTTATCTTTGTTAATGGCGATAGATCCAACGAACGGAGATCATTCCTTCCAAAAGCAGAACTACCCAGATTCTCCAAATTATCCAAATCCGAAAAATCAACAGAAGTTAATCCATTGCCAAAAAATGCACTATCCCCGATTGTCTTAAGATTATGAAGCCCGGAGAGATTAAGAGATGTCATTTTCGCTCCGTAAAACGCCGAATCTCCTATCACTTCAAGCTGAGACATCTTACTTAGATCAGCTTCCCGAATCGTAGAACCCCTAAAAGCTGAGGGTCCAATAGCCTTGATGTATTCTCCCTCCGGATCTTTCTCCGGGAAAACCACAGGAAACTGTCCATTTGTAAGCTTCCCAGCTCCGGATTCGGTAAAACCTGTAATCCCACGTAATCCGTCTACATCACCATAGGTAAAGTCGGAAGCATCCCAATCTCCTGCTGCTTCCTTATCAGGATTGACAAGATAGTTCCCTTGGGAGTAAATTTTCACCTGCTCTTCAGGCGTAACCCACAGCACAACCAAGTCCTGGTAATCAGGATGTCCCGGATTATTATGGAAAGCTGTAAGACTGACTGAAGTCAGTTCAGGTGCATTGTGAATAAACACCTCACGCAGTTGTGAATCAGTAATCACTAAAGCCTCTATACTTGTTAAAGCAGGAAGATCACTAAGTTTAAAAGAGCTTATCTGATTATGAGAGGCAGTACCGGACGTCGTTGGAATAGGGGCAAAAGTTGCCTCTGGAATTGTGGTTAGTTTGGGTAGATTTCTAAACTCAACACTTGTCAGTGACGCCGTATTGGGTTGGCTACTCCTAGGCTGCTGACCAAGGGTTGTAAAATTAGGATAATCAGCTAAAACTAAGGACTGGATCGGTGATGCGAAAAATGCCATCTTTTCAATGCTCTCTAAAAGTCCACCGGCACCGGGCATGGTTACATCGCGCAGATTGCTATTGCGTGTAAATGCTTCTTCGGATATAATTTTTAATTTTAACTGATTACTTAAATCAATACTGGTAAGCTTACTATATCCTATTGCTCTTTTCCCGATGATCTCCAAGGAAGAATTCGTTGGCAAAATTAAGGAAGTGATTCCCATATTGTAAAAAGCTTGGTTTCCAATACTCTTCAACTTAGCGGAGGAGCTTAGATCAACTTCTCCGCTGGTCTTAGTCCAGTAAAATGCATCGTTTCCAATGGTCTCAAGGGAAACAAGATTGGATGTATTGATGCTTGATAAATTCAGTTTAGAGAAAGCACTACTCCCAATGGTCACCAAACCGGTTAGTCCACTAAGATCAAGAGCTAGATTTGTTGTGTTCTGACTGCCGGTGAAATAGGCATTAAAAGCACTATCTCCTATGATCTTTAAACTAGGCAGATTTCCAAAGGTAATTTCCTTCAAATGTGAATGGCGATGGAAAGCTTGGCTACCTATTGATTCCAAGGAGGTGGCGCCGGAAAAATCTATTTTTTCCAACAATCCCTCAGGTGTATTTGCTCTCCAAAAAGCACTATTACCTATGGTTTTTAGGGATGTCATGCCGGCAAAAGAAATTTCAGTTAATTGATTCCCCGCAAAGGCAGAGTTTCCAATGGAAATAAGTTTACCTAATCGATCCGTTCCTGCAAGAGATTTTACCCCTGTCGACTGGAACACATTTTCATCAAGAACCGTATATTCTGCACCTCTACTAAAGTCTATGCTATCAAATTCAACTCCACTAACCCTAAAGTTGTCCCTATAATTCGTCTGACTGTAGCCGACTTGTCTAATCATCGGATGAGTTCCTTCAGGACTAATATCAGGTAAGACGAGATGACGCTCACCGGCCGGTAGGGCTGCCATCTTTGCTTTACCTTGCGCGCTTAAACCTGTAACAATTCCATTGTTATAGGTAAAGTCGCCAAGCACCCACCCATCACCGATGGGACGCTTGTACCAGTCACTACCAACAAGAACATCAACTGTTTTTGTTGTTTCATTACCATACCGGTCTGTTACTGTATAAATAACCTGATAGGTTCCCTCCAATGTAGGATCTAAATCGCCAGGATCAATCACTACATCCTTTGTAATATCAACTCCGCCTGCATCCGTAGCTTTAATTAAGGAACGGAGAACATCCTCTAACTCCTCTGCTGTCGTGTTCAGAGGAACTTCGGGAGCCTTAATCACTTCGATTTTTGGAGGAACTGTTGTGGGAGTATAGAGTAACTTTAATTCATATAAATCCTGATCAGGTGTGAAGAAAATTTCCTCTTGAATAGCATACCCGGAGATTTTTTCAGGTTTTAGCGAAACTTCCTCACCGATGACAAATATGTTGTCAATATCAGTCATATCATCACCAACGTTTTTTGCTGTGCGAAGTTCTTCTCCGGTTGTCCTATCTATGTATTTTACGACAACACTAATTGCCCCTACAACGTGACCGTAGAGTCCATCTATCTTTTCCAGTTTTGGAATAGAAGGATTTTCCGTGATGATCTTTACATAACGTCCATTATCAGAAAAAACACTCTTTCCAAAAGAAGTAATGGAATTACCTAAAGTCACTTCTATTAATTTGTTTTTCTCAAAAACTATGTCACCAATATCTGCAATCACACTATTGGATGTGACGGATGTAAGATTATTGTTAGAGAAAGCTCCTTTAGCCAGAACTTTAAGCTTAGCAGGAAAGATAAACGTCGAAAGCAGATTATCTCTGAAAGCGTACTCGCCTATTTCTTCAAGTGCTGATTCTACCGGGATCGTTAATTTAGTAATATTATTGTCTGCAAAAGCATAATCCTCAACAACCTTAATATTTTTACCTAACGTAATCTCAGTCAGTCCGAATTTTTGGAGAGCATTTCTACCAATTGCAACAACAGAAGTACCATCAATCATGTCCGGTATCACAACAACTGTTCCTTCGCCTAACCAGTCTGTAATTTTCAAACCACCATCGACCGGTTGAGTGATGAATTCTGTTGTCTCTAGAAGTTGAATCGGGGAATTTGAAGGTGATGCTTCAGGCTGAAGGATCTTGTCACTATTCTCAGGGTCTGATTCTTCAGAAGATATTAAATCTGTATCTTTAAGGGGGGGTCTTCCGACAAAGCTTTAGAGTCATTAATACTCGGAGAGTCACTTGGCATTTCGCTCTCCGACATCGAATCAGAAGTACTCTCTTCAATATCTGAAGCCGGTAAGGATTCTTCACTTATTCCAACAGTTTCTTCACTTTCATCAATTAAAAGAGGATCTGCATTAACCAACGGTGATACCATCATCTGAACTACAAGTAACAATGAAATAAAAGAAACAAATAATTTACTCTTTTTATAATTTAACTTTTTCATATTCAACATCTCCTTACTGGTACAAC
>JAAYKK010000070.1 GCA_012522435.1 Clostridiaceae bacterium
CCAAATTGGATTTTGGATCTCTTCAATATTTGCTACATAATAAAACGAAGGTATTGTATTTATACAAGAGAAACGGGATGCTGCCAAGACATCCGAGTATATTATATAATGATATGAGTATATACATTTAATTATTAATATTTCTATGAACAGGGGATAATATGAAATTAATTTTAGTCAGACATGCAAAAGCAGAACATGTATATGGAAAATCTGATCGGGAACGCAGCTTGACACCTGAAGGAATAAAAAGATTTAAACCCAAAGCCAAAAAGCTGGCAGAACAATTGAATAATCAAGATAAAGTATTTGTCTGGGCAAGCACAGCAAATCGCGCACAGGAAACTGCAGATATTATTGTGGAGAACTTAGATATTGAAATTGTATCCAGCACTGAGCAAGCTATATATTACGGTGATTTTGATGAACTGCTAGATAAGATGGAGTTATTAGAGACAGGAGATACGGTGATCCTTGTAGGACATCAACCCAGTCTAAGTTATTGGTCTGGTTATCTCACCGGAGAATCCGTTCCTTTTCGTACCGGTGACATGGCTTGTTTCAGAATATTTGACTTAGATCCTTTAAGTGCTGACCTGCTGTGGATGATTACCTAATCTAGAAAGAGAGAAAAATGACTGATCAGAAAAATTTTGGAATTATCAAAGCTTATGTGGTGCCTCATCCACCGATTGTTTTACCTGAGATCGGGCAAGGACGAGAATCTGAAATACAAGATACTTTGGATTCTATGAAGACGGTTGCGAAAGAGATAGCAGAAATTGCTCCGGATACAATAGTTTTAACAACGCCACATGCACCACTTTATCGTGATGCATTTTTTGTTTCATTGGCAGACCGGGATAGCGGAAATCTGGCAGATTTCGGTTTTCCCCAAGTTGGAGAAACTCTGGATAATGATTTAGCTTTAGCAGAATTGGTATTGAAGAAGTCTGCCAATCAAGATGTAGCCTTGGTCAAAGATCAAGCTGAGACTAATAGTTTAGATCATGGCAGTCTTGTCCCTTTGCGTTTTATCTGTGCCGAATATCAAGATTTTAAGTTGTTGCGACTTGGATTGTCAGGTTTGAGTGCAAAAACCCATTATCGATTGGGACAAATAATTAATGAAGCGCTCGTAGAGCTGGACAGACGAGCTGTTTTTGTTGCTTCCGGTGATTTGTCTCATGTATTAAAGTCGGACGGACCATATGGTTATCGTAAAGAAGGACCGGAATTTGACCGTAAAGTAACAGATATTTTAGCCAGAGCGGCTTTCGATGAGTTATTGGCTATGCCGGAAGAGTTAACAGAACCCGCTGCTCAATGTGGTTTACCTTCGTTCTGGATAATGGCAGGATCTCTTGACGGAAGGGATGTTACTGCAGAACTTTTATCATATCAAGGAAATTTTGGTGTTGGTTATGGTGTGTTAACTTTCGATCCCCGAACAGATAATCCGCAACGCAGATTTAATGCAGAAAAAAATAAAAACAATCCCTATGTAAACTTAGCTCGTCAAACCATTGAGGAGTTTATTAAAGACGGTGTTGTCAGCAAACTTGATTCAGATTTACCGGATGAATTACTTAAGCGTAAAGCGGCAACTTTTGTCACATTGCACCGCAATGGGAAACTCAGAGGTTGTATTGGAACCTTGGAACCGTATGCGGATTCACTTGCAACTGAGATTCAGCAAAATGCTATTTCCGCAGCTATTAAAGATCCAAGATTTCCTCCTTTAAGAGAAGAAGAATTAGCAGATTTGGAAGTTAGTGTCGATGTGCTTTCTGAACCTGAAGTAATTGAAAGCTTTGCTGATTTGGATCCTTTGCGCTATGGAGTTATTGTCAGTAAGGGTAGAAATAGAGGTGTATTGTTACCCGATTTAGAGGGTGTGGATACAGCGGAAAAACAAGTTGAAATAGCTCTCTCTAAAGCCGGAATCGGTCAAACTGAGAATTACAAGTTGGAACGATTTGAGGTTATCAGGCATGAATGATAAGGTTACCTGTCAACTTTGTCCTCATTATTGTAAATTAGGCGAAAGTCAGATCGGATTTTGCGGTGCCCGAAAGGCAGTCCAAGGTGAAGTAAGATCTCTGAATTACGGGAAAATCACTTCTTTGGCTCTGGACCCGATTGAGAAGAAGCCTCTTGCTTATTTCAGACCCGGCAGTTATATCTTGTCTGTGGGAAGCTTTGGTTGTAATATGGCTTGTCCTTTTTGTCAGAACTATGAGATTGCCAAAGGTAATTTGGACAGTGTGTACGTTAGAGACATGACGCCGGAAGAACTTGTTCAATTGGCAATAGCTGAAAAAAAACGAGGCAACATTGGTCTGGCATTTACCTATAATGAGCCCTTAATTGCCTTTGAGTTCATTTTAGACACTGCAAAAATTGCCAGACAAGTTGATCTGGAAATTGTAATTGTCAGTAACGGTCAAATTAACGAGCCTTATCTGGAACAACTTTTACCCTATGTTACAGCTTGGAACGTCGATCTTAAATGTTTTTCCCAAGAAGGTTATCAAAGAATAGGTGGTCATTTTGAAACTGTCTTACGCACGATTGAATTAACACAAAAGTCTGCCCACCTTGAAATTACGACCTTGATTGTACCCGGTTTGTCGGACGATCCAGACGAGATGAAAGCTGAGGCGGAATTTTTGGCAAAACTTGATCCGGATTTACCTTTGCATTTATCACGTTACTTTCCTTGTTATAAGTATTTTGAGCCGGCTACCGACAAAAATCTGATTAGAGAACTTAAGAAAATTGCAGAACAATCGTTGAATCGGGTCAGCTTAGGAAATATGTAATCAGAAGTCCTGTATAATAGTTAATAGAATAAAAAAATATTGGAGTAAAAGATGAAGAATATTGACCAGATTAAATTTAAATGTCCTTTTTGCAATGCAGATATTACAAGTGAGTATGACTCAACGATTAATGTCACCCAGAATCCTGAATTAAAGGAAGAATTATTCAGTGGCAGAATTTTTCTGCGTGAGTGTTCTGAGTGTGAGAAGGATATTCAAATAATCTACGATTTTATTTATCATGATATGGATCGCAAGATTTTGCTCGGATTCAGCAGAAACCCTGAAAGTTTCGGGGAAGTTATTTCTGAACTGATGAATAGTACGGATAATGAGGACTTTAATTTTCAGACCTTTTATGCGGATTATAAAATAAGAGCAGTTGCAGATATCAATGATTTATTTGAAAAAATTTATATTTTTGACGATCAGCTTGATGATCGAGCAATTGAACTTTGTAAAGTTTTTATTCTACAAGAATGGGTAGATGATCCGGAACGAAAAGATTTGAAGATAATTGGTCTCAAATATCTGCCTTTAGAAGTATTAAAACAAGAATATGCTGAGGCAAAAGATGACCTGATCGGTTTCAATGCTTTGACGGATAATAAAAAATCTCTGATTATCCCACTACAAAGAGAGTTATATAAAAATTGTGAGGAGCATATTTTAAGCAACCTTAAATCTTCCGCAATTGAAGATAATTTGATAGTTAATGCGAAATGGTTGGGAAATAATCTCAACAATTAGCTCTCAAGTTTTCGTATTTTATCGAAGATAAGAATTCATAAATAACATTTCACATCAAAGGAGGCATATTTTGCTAATCGGAATTGATATGGGTGGTACACATATTGATGGTGTTGCCATTTCAAAAAACAAGATTGTAAAATCAGTCAAACATGTAGTAGATCATACTGATCTTTATCAAACAATTCTCCATGCTCTAAATGACTTGATTTCGGATTTGGATCAAAAAGATATTTCTCGAATCAACTTGAGTACCACGATTTCTACCAATTCAATTGTTGAGCAGAAAATTTCTGAAGTTGATCTAATTTTACAAAAAGGTCCGGGAATAAATTATGAATTTCCTGAAATTGATTCTAATTTGAAATATATTGACGGTTACGTTGATCATCGAGGCAAAATGGTCAAGGATCTGAACAAAAATGAATTGGAGGAAATAAAATCCAAATTGAAATCAGGAGCAAATAAAAACTTGGCGGTGGTAACCAAGTTTTCTACCAGGAATCCTGAACATGAACAAGCCTTAGCCGAATATTTTGCTGATAATTATTATCAGATTACTCAAGGACATACTTTATCCGGCAGATTGAATTTTCCGCGTAGAGTAAATACAGCTTATTTAAATTCGGCAGTCTATAATACTTTTCAGAAATTTGCTTTGAATATAGAGAAAGCTCTGGCAGAGAAAGAGATCACGGCTCCAATTTATATTCTGAAAGCGGATGGGGGGACGATGCATTTAAAAGATGCTGTTGAGACTCCGGTCGAAACTATTTTATCAGGTCCTGCTGCAAGTTTTATGGGCATAAGTGCTTTATTCGACAATCAAGCGGATAGCGTGCTTTTGGATATTGGCGGAACCACAACTGATATTTTCTTTTTAGTTGATGGCTTACCGGTTTTTGAACCTGCTGGTATTTCAATAGATCAACATAAAACTCTGGTTCGAGCAATTTACAGCGTATCAATCGGACTGGGTGGAGACAGTAAATTGTCCGTTTCGGAAAGCGGGTCAACAGATGATCCTGCTGACCTGATCAGAAAGATCAACGTTGGACCGGAACGTGAGGGCGCTCCTTTGGTATTTGGCGGTCCTGAACCGACTTTAACCGATGCAATGGTAATTTTGGGCCAGCTGGAACAATATAGCTTGACCGAGGAACAGATCGAAAAATCTGAGATCGGAATAGGTCAATTGGCGGAAAAACTTAAGTTGTCAAAGGCAGAATTTTCTGAATTGGCCTTAAATAGAGCGGCACAGATTATAAAAGAAAAAGTAGATCAACTGTTAGAAATTATTAATAGCCAACCGGTCTATACGGTCAGGGAAGTTTTGGCGGACAGACAGATCAAGCCGATTGAAATTAAGGTGATCGGGGGACCGGCCGAGGTTTTCTCCTCTTATTTGGAACAAGCTTTTGACATAGAGGTTAAGTATCCTAACCGGTATGAAATAGCTAATGCAATCGGAGCAGCGCTTGCTCAACCGACTCTGGAATTGAATTTACTTGCGGATACGCAACGCAAAATTTTGATTATTCCCGAATTAAACATTTATCAAAAAATTGGTTCGCGATATTCTTTGAGCGAAGGTCGGACTTTTATCCTGGACCAATTAAATCAAGCAGCTAAGCAATTGAGCGAGTCTGAATTGGAGACGGAAATCGTCGAAGAATCAAGTTTCAATATGGTAGATGGTTTTAAGAGCGGAAAAAACATTCGGATTAAAGCTCAAATAAAACCCGGCTTAAGTACTGAAATTGAGCATTGAAATAATTATCAATACAATTAGAGGAGTTAATTATGCAAGCTAAAAATAAATTAGGTTTAGTTTTTTTCCCGGCTTTTGATTGGGCAATCTCACCCAGTCATCCGGAAAGAGAAGAACGTTTATTATATACACAAGATCAAATCTTTGAAGAAGGAATTCAGGATATTGCCGGAATTGAAATGTATAATCCGGTACCGGCGACCGAAAAGGATGTGCAAAGAGTACATTTTGCTGTGCCGGATGTCAGAACCAGATTCAGTGAGTCTCATATGGTCAGCATGGGTGGTGCTATTGAGGCTTTTGATCTGGTATTTTCCGGGAGAGCTGATAAGTCTTTTGCTTTGGTCAGACCGCCGGGACATCATGCTCATCGAGTAGTCTATGGAGATCGCGGTTTTTGCGTGGGAAATATTGAGGCGGTCGGTTTGGAAGCAATGCGTGCCAAATATGGAGACCTACGGGTTGCCGTGATTGATACGGATTGTCATCATGGTGATGGTACGGAGGATATTTATTGGAATGATCCTGATACTTTGTTGATTTCTTTTCATCAGGATGGCAGAACTTTATATCCCGGAACTGGCTATATCGGTGATGCCGGTGGTCCCGGGGCATACGGCTATAATGTGAATATTCCACTTCCGCCCAGAACGGGTGAAGAAGGTTACCTCTATGTTTTAGAGAATGTGATAATGCCAATTTTAGATGAATATAAACCCGATCTGATCGTCAATTCAGCCGGGCAGGATAATCATTATTCAGATCCAATAACCAATATGAATTTTACCGCACAAGGTTATGCTATTTTAAATGAAAGGCTTAATCCTGATATAGCTGTTCTAGAAGGCGGCTATTCAATAGAGAGTGCATTGCCTTATATCAATATGGGAATTATTCTGGCTATGGCAGGTTTGGATTATTCAGGTATTAGGGAGCCGGATTATGATCCGGTCAGACTCAAGCAAGAATCCAGTATTACAGAATACGTCAAGGAAGTTTGTGATACCGTCAATGACAGATGGCACAGACGAGCAGAGCTTGCGCGAGATGAATATGGTGATCAGAAATTGGTCAGTAGAAAGAAAAACATCTTTTATGATACTGACGGAATTATGGAAAACCAGACGCAAAACTTTAAAGTTTGTAAAGAATGCTCGGGCTTAAATTATATAGATTCAAATTCTGATCGAGGTTCCAGAATAAAGGCAATCACAATTCCTAGGGATGCTTGTTCCGTTTGTCAAAAAGAGGGTTATGATATGTATGAGCAAGCGGGTCGAGGTTTAACTAATGTTTATTTGCAAGATAGGATCAACGATCAATATCATGCCAAATAGCAGGTTAAAGTGGAGGTACGGGTAAAGGGCGCGCCTCATCCAGAACATCTTCGGCAACAATTAAATCATCGACTAATTCGGGATTGTGGTACAAACGATATCCGTCTAAATTGCGTCTGCCCTGTCTGACATGATCGGTATTAATGTGTGTAGTATAGTGTTTTGAGCCATCTACAGTACAAAAATAATCAAATCCTTTTTGTTTTAGATATGTAAAGCGAGGATTGTCGTGGGTATAGTCTGCCATACCGTCAACTATGTCAAAACCGAAAGGATAAATCATGATATCTGTTTCACCGATGATCGGGACTACATTTTTTTCCCAGAGGTCGGCATCCTTTTGAAAGTCTTCCAGTGCGACTGCTTTCAGATTGATATGGCCCCAAGAATGACTGGCGAATTCCCAACCGGTATCTCTAAGTACTTGAGCGACCTCAGTGGCTTGAATAATATCCTGTTCATAATTGGGATTTTCTTCTTTATATCTTTCGTCGGTTCGATAGCCGAGAACTCCTTCATATCCGGTGAAAGCTAAAATTCCTTTTGCCCCTTGATAAGAAAAATCCGGGTGTTGATCGACAAATTTGTCCAGGATAGGAACTACATCATAATCTCCCAGTATAGTCATCCCTTGATCATTAACCATTGAACAGGTAGCATTGCCATCCTGATCTAAGACGATTCGATTGGCAAAACCATCTTCTTCCATATATTCATAGTAATTCACATCGTCAACCGAAAGAATCAGTAACTTTTTATTTTCAGGCAGATAGATTTCTCCCGGAACCATTACTTGATTGCCATTTTCATCGGTTTCCCATTTGGCAAGATCATGCATTGAGATCAGAACAAAATCTCGCTGATAAAGTTCTTCCAGAATTCGATCGAATTCTAGACATGTGGTCATGAACTGATTATAGCCATCAACTTTATGATCACCATCAAAGGCTTTCGATGTGTCATAAATCAAGGAATGAAAAAAGATATGCATAGTTTCTGCCGGGTTTTTTTGGACGCATTTACTTTGAGCTGATTCAATTTCAGCTTTAAGTGCGATAGCTTCTTCAGAATCTTTTTCCGGATATTTTTCAAGTAGTTCCAATGCTTCATCATAAGCATACATTTGAGATAAACGTTCAATATCACCAAGTTCTATCTTGCTTACCTCTTCAGCTTCAGAAATTTTTTCCTGAGCTGCTTGATCCTTTTCTTGAGCGGCCAGAATACTTGCTTGAATTGAATCGCCTTTCGAATCACCACTTTCAGCTAAATCGGCAGATGGATTGGGATACTCTTTGGCGCTCAAAGGATTCTTTAGATCGGCATCATTAGTTTCACTGACGTTTTCCGAGTTTGCAATCAAGATACTTTTTTTAGTTTTGGATTTCGAGAACAATCTTGAAAGACCCATGATTAAAATCAGAATTAATAATGTAGCTAAAATAACCAACAAAGGATGTAAAGAATGATATTTACGTTTTTGGTGCATAGATGATCCTTTATGCTTTATACTATAGGTTATATGGTACTATTCAGTATGCTGGATAACACTTCTAAAATCAATGTGTTATTGTCATTTTATTAGTCGAGGAGTTTTGCTTATGAATCCTGTAGTCAGATTATTTTTAAAGTTACGGTCAAAACTAAATATAGATATGAAAAAAAATTACAAAACCGTGCGTAATATCCAGGATGTGATAACTCCTGATGTCAGCGATCGCTATACCATGTTTGACCATAAAATATATTCTCCGAAGGGTGGTCATAATATTCCAATCCGGGTTTTTTTACCAAATAGTGATTTAAAACCGGGTGCTTTATTGTTCTTTCATGGTGGAGGCTGGGTAATTGGGAATATAGAGACTTATACTCCGACTTGTGCCCATATGGCAGATGTGACGGGGAAAATTGTTTATTCAGTTGATTATCGTTTGGCACCGGAACATCCTTTTCCTAAGGGCTTGGATGATTGTTATTACGCATGTACCTATTTAATGGACCATTATGAGAAGGTTAGAGACGAGCTGGTAGGCGAATTCACTCTGATCGGAGATTCTGCGGGAGCGAATTTAGCTGCAGCCGTATCTTTACGTTTGAGAGACAATCAACAAAAAATACCGGCGAAGCAAATCTTGTTTTATCCTGCTACATACTGGGACCATGATGAAGAAACCAGCCCTTTTGAATCGATACGTACCAACGGTCAAGATTACGGTTTAACTTCAAAACAGATTCAGGAATATATGGAGCTATATGTTCCTGATCCCATTCTACGAAAAACACAAGATGTCTCTCCGCTGATGGCATCGGAGCTCAGCAATCAACCTGAGACCTTGATCTTAAGTACTGAATATGATCCTTTGCGCGATGAAGGTGAAGCATATGCACACATGCTAAAACAAGCCGGAAATAATGTAACTCTGCGTAGAATTCTGGAAGCTCCGCATGGCTTTATTAATTATCCTGATGTAACCGGGGCGATCGAGGAAAGCTACCGCATTATTAATAATTTTTTATCTGACCAATTATCTTCAGATAATCTTGCGGATCACAAAAAGGAGGAACATCAAAAGAGCCGTGAATTAACTGAGGAGGAAATAAATAAGCTGGAATATTTCTTGTCTCAAATTGAGGTTAAGACATGAATTTGGATGAATTACAGAGCAAAACAAGTAGAAAAAGAACCGGTTTACGCTCTTTTATGAGATATTGGTTAAAACCGGGTCATTCTGTCCAAGATAAATCTCGTAGAAATTGGATGGATCTAGATAATGCTTCAACCATTTTTCCTTCCGTTTTGAATACTACTGATACTAAAGTTTTCCGTTTTACGGCAACCATTATCGACAATATAGATCCTATTTTATTGCAAAAGGCATTGGAGCAAACATATAATCATTTTCCACTTTATCACTCAGTAATTAGGCGGGGATTTTTTTGGTATTATTTTGAAGATAGTGATTTGATTCCGGTGGTCCAAAAAGAAACCACAGCACCTTGTATGCCTCTCTATCATTATGATCAGAGGAATTTGCTCTTTCGAGTTTTATATTATCAGAATCGAATTCATTTAGAAGTGTTTCATGCACTTTCGGATGGAACCGGAGCTTTCTGGTTTTTGCAATTATTAGTTACAAATTATATTTTCTTACGTTATCCTGAAAGTTCAGCTCGTACCAGAAATCTAGGCGAGTTATTCAGTCTGCCGCATTACGAACCGAACGAGCAAATCGACGACAGCTTCGCTCGTTATTTCAGTAAGAATAAAAGAGAAACTCCAGGAGTTTTTCCTAAACGAAAAAATGAGCCTGCAGATTATAAACCTGAGACGAAAAAAACAAAAAATAAGAACAACAAAGAAAACAAGAAAATTTGGAAAAGAATATTTCAGATCCGTGGACGTAGAACTCAGGATAATCGCATGCAGATTTTTGAAACCGAGATGCCGGTCAAATCTGTACTCAAACTTGCTAAAGAAAGAGGCGTGACATTATCTGTATTCTTGACCGCTCTTTTTATTGAGTCAATTCACCGGACAATCAAAAGCAAACGCAAGAATCGCAGTGTAACGATTTCTGTGCCGATTAATTTACGTCAGTTTTATCCGTCAAATACGGCAAGAAACTTTTTTGCAACAACCTTGATCGGCTATCAGTTTGGCGAAGCGGGTCAAACTGACTCCTTTGAAAACATTTGTCAGGTCGTTGCAGATCAATATGCAGAAGCCGTCAATTTGGAAAATATAGAAAAAAAATTACGTTCACTAATCAGGTTAGAAAAAAATGTTGCTATTCGTCCAATCTTCAGGCCTCTGAAAGATCTCATTCTTAAAATTGCTAATTTTTTCAACAATCAGGGGATTACTGCCGCTTTATCCAATATGGGCAAGATCACTTTTCCGGAGGCAGTTGAAGACTATGTTGAGCAGATTTTTGTATACACTGCGGCAACCAGACCTCAGTTTGCCGCTATAACCCACAAAGATTATTTGACGATTAATTTCAGCTCGCCATATCAGAACACCGATATCCAGAAGAACTTTGTCAGACGCTTAACAGAGTTAAAAGTTCCGATAACTGTAGGTGCGAATCAAGTGAATCCTCCGGAGGAAGATAATGAGATATTGTAAAGAATGCTCTGTCAAGATAAAGGGTAATCCCACGAATTGTCCGCTCTGCAAACATCATACAAGTGAGCTCCCGCTTCATCTCGGTTCCTTGGAAAGTTCGGTTTTTTTTAATGGCCAAAAGTTTTTACCTAAAAATAGAGAATCGGATAAAGATCCTTTTCCGATTGTGCAGTTAAGGTATAAACAATATACTTTACTCAAAGTTTTACTTTTTGTTTCCTTTATTATTTACAGTATTTTATTATTAATTCATTTTTTGTTCCGAGATAGCGGCTTAAGAGCGAGTTATATATTTGCCGGTTTGGGAAGTTTGTGGTTACTTGTCCTGACAATCGTGCGCAAAAGACGCAATGTCGGTAAAAGCATACTTTATCTGCTCAGTTTAATTTCCGGCTTGCTAGTCTTATGGGACAAGCTAACTATTTGGCACGGCTGGTCCTTGACTTATGCAATTCCTGCACTTGTCGGGATTGCTTTGCTTGCTATTCTAATTGCCGTTGGCTACATCCAACAGGAATTGGGGGATTATATTCTTTATATCGGTGCAGTGGCAATTATCGGTTTAGTACCGCTTTTGTTTATTATTTTCGGTTGGGTTTATGTCTTATGGCCGTCAATAGTTTCGATCAGTCTTAGTATTCTGATGTTAGTATACCTTTTGGCTTTCCGTCATCGTTTAATCGCTCATGAGATAGTGAAGCGGATGCATATGTAAGATTAAGAGCAGATCGATTAAAATCAGTCTGTTTGATTGTTCTTAATGGTCGGATTTTTATTTAAAGATTAATGATAACTTAAGATAATACTTGTTAAATTATAACGAATTGCCTGGTTGATTTTGGTATACTACTAAAGGCTATTATTAGATTTTTGAGGAAACGATGTCTAAGAAAAAAGATGAACCGATTAAACAACAGATCGAACAAATAAATCAAGCGGATATACTGAACACATCATTACAAGGCTTATCTACAGCAGAGGTTCAAAAACGACGTGAGGCAGGACTTGGTAATGAGGAATCACAATCACCGGTCAAGTCAACTTTGCAAATTGTTTTAGACCATGTTTTAACTCCTTTTAATTTATTAAATTTAATTTTAGCATCAATAGTATTTTTTGTAGCATTGGGGCAACCTAAATATTTTCTAAATATTTTATTTTTTGGTGTTGCAATTATCAACACGGTCAGCGGACTGTTCCAAGAATTAAAAGCCAGAAAAGAAGTACAAAGACTTTCCTTGCTCAGTCAACCAAAGGTTTTAGTAATCAGAGACGGAATCACAAAAGAGATTAAGAGTGAAGAGTTGGTCATTGGTGATTTAATTAAGTTACATACTGAAGACCAGCTGACTGTAGACGCTACACTAGTTGAATCCGTTAACTTTGAAGTCGATGAATCTCTTCTGACCGGAGAATCTGACCCTATTCATAAAAGGATTGGTGATCAGCTTTTTTCCGGCTGCTTTGTTGTTTCAGGTCGTGGTTTAGCCGTCGTCGATCAAACCGGTTCCACAACGTACGCAGCTAAAATTATGACCGAAGCAAAACAGATACGTCAGATAAATTCAGAGATCATGCATTCTTTGAATAAGATTGTTAAAGCATTGGGGCTTGTGATTGTAATTGTCGGCATTCTTATGTTGATTTCAAAATTATTGATCAATCCGTTGCCTGATTGGAGAGCGGTCTTGGTTTCAACAGTTGCCGCATTGGTTGGGATGATACCTGAAGGTTTGGTTTTACTGACGTCTGTTGCTTTTGTAGTAGGAGTTATTAAACTTTCAGCTCATAATGTGCTTGTTCAAAAAATGAGTTCAATTGAAACTTTAGCAAGGATTGACACTCTGTGTGTTGATAAGACCGGAACAATAACTAGCGGTAAGATGAGAGTAATTGACGTTGATACTAAAAATGATCAGCCACTATCTGTGGAAGATCGACAGTCAATAGCTTATTGTTTAAAAGCACTTGATGATCGTAATACAACCTCAGAAGCAATCTTGGCTTATTTTCAACCCGATCCTCAATTTGCAGAAGAATATTCAGTAATTAACTATTATTCATTTTCTTCAGCTAAAAAATGGTCCGGTGTTCAATTTGAAAAACAAGGAACTTGGATTTTAGGTGCAACAGAAATAATTTTGAATGGTAGGTTAGAAGAAATTCCTACTGACTTGCTTAGCGAGACAGCTGAGGATAAGAGAATTATTGCGGTTGCCAAAACCGATCATGGATTAACGGACAGTGAGCGATTACCTGATGATCTGGAAATTGTTTGTTTTATCGAGATTGAAGAAGAACTTAGAGAAAATGCTCAGGATATTTTTGATTACTGTGCAGAGCAAGGTGTTGAAATAAAAATTATCTCCGGTGATAATCCGAAAACCGTACAGGCTATAGCCAGAACGGCAGGTATCAAGAATCTGGAAAAAGCGATTGATATGAGCACTTTAGCTGAAAATACAGATTATGAAGAGATAGTGGAAAAGTATCAATTGTTCGGTAGAGTAAGCCCCTTCCAGAAAAAAAAGTTGATCGGAGCATTACAAGCTAACGGACACAATGTAGCTATGGTTGGTGACGGAGTTAATGATGTCCCGGCATTGAAAAAAGCAGATGTCAGTGTAGCGATAGCTCAAGGCAGTGATGCGGCAAGAGTCAGTGCAGATCTTGTTTTGATGGAAAACGATTTATCGATGATGATTCCAACTGTTTATGAAGGTAGAAGAGTAATCAATAATGTTGAACGAGCAGCCGTTTTGTTTTTGACAAAAACGGTATATATGTCATTGTTAGCTTTGTTATTTATTTTCTTACCAAAGAGATTTCCTCTGTTTCCTATTCAAATGACCTTAATCGGAAGCTTTGTGATAGGGATGCCGGGATTCTTTCTCTCCTTAATTCCAAATCGGAATCGAGTTAGCGGAAGATTCTTAACCAAAATAACGCGCTTAGCCATACCTGCGGGAATTACCGCAACTTTATCGGTACTAATACACCAGGTCACTATGCATGTTTTACGTTTGCCAAAAGGATATCATAGTACTGTTTCATTAATTATTTTACTCGCTGTGAGTTTAATGGTGCTCTGGAAAGTATGTCAGCCGTTTAACAAATTTACTTTGCCGATCTGGCTGCTTTCTCTCACTTCAGTCTTGATACCAATCCTTTTTTTACCGGATCTATTTTTCTTGACTGCTCTGGATATGAACGGGATAATTTATGTTGCAATTTTCATTATTATTATTTTGTTGTTATTGCACTTAATTACCTTTCTCTCTGAAAAATTATTTTATAGTAAATTAGACCTTAAAGATGATGAGGAAATTTCATGTTAAAAGTAAATCAAGTAACCAAAACATATGGTGATTTAAAAGCGAATGACAATGTCAGTATAGAAATCGAGGAGAATTCCGTTGCTCTACTCGTAGGTCCAAATGGGGCGGGTAAGTCTACCTTGCTCAAGTGCATTATGGGCTTGTTGCGTTATACGGGCGAGATTGAGATCAGGGGACAAAGGAATAAATCAACTGAGGCAAAACGGATTATGGGTTATGTTCCGGAAATACCGCACATGTATCCTCTGTTAACTATTGCTGAACATCTGGAATTTACTGCCAGAGCATATAAGCTTGATGATTCATGGTCTGAAAAGGCGGACTTTCTGCTCGAACGTTTTGAATTGGCTGACAAAAAAGATAAATTAGGCGGAACTCTGTCCAAAGGTATGCAACAGAAACTCAGTATCTGTGTTGCTCTATTGCCGGAACCTGATTTTATCTTATTTGATGAACCGTTAATTGGCTTGGATCCCTATGCGATAAAACAATTAAAGAACATTTTTCGGGAATTGGCAGAAAAAGGACATTCACTCTTAATCAGTACGCATATTTTAGATACGGTTGACCAATTGTGGGATCAGGTATTTATCATGGATCATGGTAAAGTTGTGGCAAATGGTAAAAAAGCCGAACTTGATCAGCTGGGTAAAACCTTAGAAGATTTTTTCTTTGATGTAACGGATCAGCAAAGAGGTGTTGTGCTGACTGAGACCGAATTGGCTGCGGCGGCAAATAGTCAACAAATGTCTGAACCTAACCAACAATCTGAGAAGTAGAGCCGATAAATGAGAGCATTATTTTATCTTAAAATCAGAACAATAATCAATAGTATTAAGCAGTTGAAAGAAAAACCGAGCAAATTGATTTCTGCTCTGTTTTATCTCGGATTCTTAACTTTTATTTTTGTGGTTCCATCTTCTAATACTCAAAGAAATCCTTTAGAAACAATTGCCGGAGTAGAAGATTTCTCGCTCTTAGTGTTTTCAGCGATCTTATTCTTGATCATGATCTTTGTAAATACAATCGCGTGGCATACCGGAACCAAGCGGGGAGTTAGTATTTTCACCTTTCCAGATACACAATTTTTATTTACAGCTCCTCTTAAACCAGCTACTATTTTGCTTTACGGAATGCTGAGTCAAGTTAGAACTTCATTGATCAGTACAGCTTTTTTACTTTATCAAATTCCCAATCTGAAAAGATTAAATTTGAGCGGCAATCAGATTGTAGGAGTTTTTGCTATCTGGTTTTTGTTGGTGTTTTCTAATCATATTATTACGGCTTTTATTTATGCCATCAGTTTTCAATCTGAAAAAAGAAAAACACTTGTCTTAAGTGTTGTATATGGACTAATTACACTGACTGTGGTTTTATTTGCTTTTTTTGCAATCCGGGAAGGTTCCTTTTTTAACGGTTTTCTTAAATTCATTGAGACAAAATTATTATATCTGATTCCGGGTGCCGGCTGGGCAAAAGGAATTTTGGACGGCTTGTTATTTGGCTTTGGCTGGTTGAACATAGTTTGTTTTGCAGCTTTTTTGATTGCGCCAATCATTTTGCTGCGTTTGATCTACAAGATCGATTTTGATTATTTTGAAGATGCATTATCAATGATCCAAATTGCACCCGGTACTGATCAGCAGGCAGAAGCAAATCAAGCAGCATTAACAAAGTATTTCAATCGAGTTAAAATTAGAAAAACCGGATTGAATCATGGTTATGGAGAATCAGCAATCTTTTATAAACAACTACGAGAACACCGCAGATCCAGACCTCATTTGATCGGTTTAAGTATGTTGGTTTTGCTCTTAATCTTAGGAGCTATGGCGGTTTCTACGACAGGAAGTCCGACAATGAAAAATCCTCTAATCTTTTGGGGTGCCAGTGCTTTTATGTTGTTCTTTTTCTCCTTTAATTCGACAACTTTTAGAGCTCTGAATGAACATCAGTTTTTCACCCTGCCGGGCAAGTCAAGTTTAAAGATAATCTATGCAAGTTTGTTGGGAATATTACTTGCTATGCAAGATTTAGTTCCGGCATATTTATTTGTAATAATCTATCAGAAATTTAATCTATTATTGTTGATTGTGGGTCTTTTACTGAGTGGCAGTTTATTTATGGTTTTTAATACTTCACAGATAATAGTATTCAGAATTTTCGGTGAAATAAAATCTGCATTTTCGACCATGGTTATGATTACTCTATCGTTAGTATGTAGCATTCCCGGTATTGCATTAATCGTGATTGGCGGTCTCGGTGCTTTTTCTAATCCGGCTGTATGGAGTTACCTGCTAATTGCTGTGGGTTTTATGGTGAATTGTCTGATCGGTCTGCTGGGGGTAGCTGTTGGGAAGAGATATTTAGAGGAAGGTCCAATTCGCTAATTACTTGAAAAAAGCAGGTGGAATATTCATAATATTAGCAAATGTTCGATTAAATTAAATTGAAATTAAAGGGAGTGCGCAACAGGACTCCCTTTTGTTTAAGAAACATAGAGGGAAGAGCATGCAAATCGTAATTGGCGGTGCAGGGAAAATCGGTCAAGCTTTATGTCTTGAGTTAGCCGATGAAGGGCACGATATTATTCTGATTGAAAAAGATGAGAATACGATTGAGCGTATTATCGAACGTAGTGATATTTCCGGTATTGCCGGCAGTGTTGTAGATTACGATATTCAAATTGAAGCAGGTGTTCCTGATTGCGATCTTTTTATCAGTGTGACCGGTAATGATGAAATCAACTTGATTTCTGCCATATTAGCTGACCGTTTGGGAGCGGGCTATACGGTTGCCAGGGTAGGTGATCCGCAATATGGCACTCATATGGGTCTCATGCGACGAGCTTTGGGTGTTTCTCTGATGATTAATCCCAAGCTTGAAGCCGCTCGTGAGATTGCTAAAAGCATCAGTTCTCCCAGTTCCGTATCGGTTGAGAGTTTTGTGCATGGTAGAGTGAATATGCACGAAATGATCATTGATGAATGTAGCGGCTTATGTAAACTAAATCTGTCTGATTTTAGAAAGAGATTTACTTCCTTAATTGTCTGTGCCGTGCAAAGGGGGCAGGAGGTTGTGATCCCCGGAGGCTCATTTATTTTTGAAGCCGGGGATGTTGTTTTGCTAACCGGGTTTATCAGAGATCTCGAACAATTCTGTATAAAAAATGGTATCGCCCAAAAACCTATCAAAGATATTCTGGTTATTGGTGGAGGAGAGATTACCGATTATTTGTGTCGGATTTTAGAACGCAGCACCCGTAAATACAAGTTGACAGTGATTGAGCAAGATGAAGACATTGCTTGGGCTTTAGCGGCTGAACATTCAGATATTACAGTCTTGCACGGTGACGGGACTGACCATGATGTTCTACAAGAAATAAATTATGATTTGTATGATGCTATTGTTGCTTTGACCGGAATTGATGAAGAAAATATCATGATCGGTCTCTTAGCAGCTCAAAAGTCAATTCGGAAGATCATCAGCAAAGTAAACCGTACCGAAATATTACCGATTGTACAAGACAATGGGTTGCAAACTATTATTACTCCAAAATCAATCGTGACCGAACATTTGGTCAGATTTGTTAGAGCACATCAAAATGCAATGGGTTCAAATGTTGAAGCCTTGCATAGAATATTTAACAATGCAGCTGAAGTATTAGAATTCTGTGTACGGCCTGACAGCAAAATTATTGATACACCTTTAAAGGAACTTAATCTCAAAGATAATATCCTGATCGTGTTTATTTTACGAATCAATCAAGTTATTTTTCCCACAGGGGATGATGTAATTAAAGCTGATGATCATATTGTAGTTGTTTCCAAAGAAAAAATGTTTGATGATGTGGATGATATTTTGTCCGATCAAAAAAACAAACCTAAATTTCTAGATGATATAGCAGATGTAGAAGTTGAGCCATTGAGGGCAGACAAGGATCCAGCTGATGAATATTAAGATTGTTCGTTATTTTGTTAGCAAATTGATCCAGGTTGAAGCCGGTTTGATGCTCTTGCCTTGTTTGATCAGTTTGATTTATGGTGAACCTTTTTCAAATTTGCTCAGTTTTCTAATTGCTATGGGGATTATATTTTTGATCAGTTTTGTAATCACCACAAAAAAGCCTGAACTAAAAACATTGCATACTAAGGAAGGTATGCTTATCGTAGCTCTAACCTGGATAAGTTGGACTTGTTTCGGTGCATTACCTTTTGTTATCTCCGGTGAAATTCCTTTTTATATTGATGCTGTTTTTGAGATGGCAAGTGGATTTAGTACAACAGGTGCTTCAATTCTCAGGGATGTGGAAAGTTTGAGTCATTCTACATTGTTCTGGCGTTCGTTTTCGCACTTGATTGGGGGGATGGGTGTTTTAGTTTTTGCCCTGGCTATTTTTCCTACCGGTGCATCGGAAACTGTTCATCTGATGCGAGCAGAGGTTCCCGGTCCGAGATTTGGCAAATTGGTTTCTAAACTAAAAGAGACTGCCTTGATTTTATATACGATTTATTTTGTCTTGACTTTGATTACAGTTATTTTGCTTATTTTTGGAGGTATGAATGTTTTCGATTCATTTTGCCATTCATTTGGAATTGCCGGAACCGGTGGTTTCAGTACCCGTAATGCCAGTATAGGATTTTATAACAGTGCCTATATTGAATGGGTTACAGGTATGATGATGCTGATGTTCGGCATGAATTTCAACTTATTCTATATGGTTATTTTAGGACAAGTGGTTTCCGTTTTTCGTAATGAAGAATTGCGAGTATATTTAAGTGTAATAATTAGTGCAACAGGTATTATTACCTTGACAAATCATCTGAACGGGATCTATACAGACTTAGCAACAAATATTCGGCATACATTCTTTTCTGTTTCTTCGGTAATTACAACTACCGGCTATTTAACTGTTGATTTTTCCGACTGGGCATTAACCGCATTGACGATTTTTGCTTTATTAATGTTCATTGGAGGGATGGCAGGTTCTACCGGCGGCGGTTTCAAAGTTGCCAGGTTGACCATTGCCGGGAAATCAATGTTTAATGAATTTCGCTTAATGCAAAACCCGAGACGAGTAACCGTAACCAAGTTTAATCAGAGTCCTTTAACTGTAGATCAAGTCACAAGGATTCGTAATTATTCACTTGCTTATATCTTTTGCTTAGTCTTAATTATTTTATTAATTACGCCGGACACACCGGACATGCAGACAGCGATCAGTGCGGGTATGAACACTTTTAATAATATTGGGGTCGGTTTTGCAACCGATGGTTCTTCGGTACCATTTACTGATTATAATGTCTTTTCAAAGATTGTTTTGATCTTTTCTATGATCGCGGGACGTTTGGAGATTTATCCGTTGATAGTTCTTTTATCACCTAATACTTATCTGAGTAAAAGCTAATTAATCCCAAGCATCTTGAGTGTAAGTAGAAATAAATGTCCCGGGCAGATTTAATTTGTTTAATTCAGCTAAAGCACTGTCTCTTGCCACATATGAATCATAAATTGCATAGATTGTAGGACCGCTACCGGTTAAACGGACAAACGGTGCCCCGGTTTCAGAAAAAGCTGCGAAGACATCATTCAATTCAGGAAATTTATTAATTAAGGCAGGGGTAAAGTCATTTTTTAGTTGAGCATTCATCTCTTTTAAACCTTGATCAAACATTTGATTATACATAGTAGCAGTTCTTAAATTCTGAAATGCACTCTCGGTTAGCGGTGGGGCATTAAGCCATTGAAAAGCTTCTTTGGTTAAGGTTGTAAATTGAGGACTGAAGATTAGAACGGGCTTCGGAGTAAAACTACGCAAAGGACTGATCTTCTCTCCGATTCCTTCACAGAGTGCAGTTCCTCTATGCAAACTGAATGAGACATCTGCTCCAATTGTTGAAGCTAAGCTTAACAACTCCATTTTGGAAATAGGTTCCTGTCTTTTACCTTTGAAAAATGTACGTGTTCTTTGATCATTGAACAAGTCGCCTAATCCGCGCAAAACAGCTGCTGCATTGGCACTTCCACCAGCCAAACCGGCAGCCAAAGGTATTTTTTTGTTCAAGTAAATTTCTAAATCAGCTTGTAAAGCAAAATGATCAAGAAATGCTTGAGCGCTCCGATATGCTATATTTTCTTTAATATCTTTTATAATAACTTTATCCGAAGTTAGGTTAATCTTAGTTTGGGGCTTTTCATTTTTCTTCGCAATCAGCAGGATAATATCGTGCAGAGCGAGAGATTGCATCACGCTATGTAATTCATGGTAGCCGTCAGCTCTTTTACCCAGAATATCCAAGTTCAAATTGACTTTAGCTTGAGCAATTAATTTGAGCTTAGCCTGATTTTCAGTAATTTTAATATTGTATTTTTCTTTAGAGGAAATCATGCGAATCCTGTTCAAATCCTTCTCCTAATACTTCGCGAGCTTCTGTTACAATCACAAAAGCAGCAGGATCAATATCCTTAACGATTGCTTTGAGTTGAGGAACTTGTCTGCTCGACATCACGCAGAACACCATACCACGTTCTTGATTACTGAACATACCTTTTGCTTGTAAGCTCGTTGCACCTCGGTCTAATTCTACAAAAATCCTTGCGGCAATTTCATGTTTCTTATCGGAAATGATATAGGCAATCCTAGAGACTGCAAGACCTTCCAAGGTAATATCTGTAAATTTCGAAGTAAGCCAAATTGCAACGAAAGAATACATAGTAATAATAAAAGTATCTGATTCAAGATCTTGATAAAAGAATAAACTGGAAATAACGATTACGAAATCAAGACTCAAAAGCACTCTGCCGATCGATATTGCAGGAAATCTACGATGAATAATTACGGCGAGAATATCCGTACCGCCCGTGGTGTAACCGCTACGTAAGATAAGTCCCATAGCAATTCCAAACATTACACCACCAAACAAACAAAAAATCAACAGATCAGGTTTTCCGTTGAGAGTAGATTTATTAATATATTTTTCAAACCAATTGGCCATTGGTTTTTCAGTCAAAGTTATTGCTAAAGAATAACAGGCAGAACCGATAATACTTTTATAGACAAAACGCCAACTAACTTTGAGCCAACCTAGAATTAATAAAGGAATATTTAATAAAGCAATTATGATACCTAAGGGTAAAAAATTTCCGCGACCGGTCAGCTGAAAAATAATTGAAGCGACTCCGGTAACTCCACCGGTAGTCAACATGAGAGGGGTGTAGAAAACATTAATAGCAAAGGCAGATAAAAAAGAACCCAGAATTAGAAAAATAATGGAATTAAATTGTTGCCGAATTTTGTTGTTATCAGCTAAAACGGAATTATGATTATCCATCAAATCCTCCACTAATAGAGTTAATTATGCAATGCTGCATAACTGGTATCTTAACATATTAATCTTACTGAAAATAATAAACAATCAAACACAGAGAGTTTTCGGGACTTGCGGTTTTGATCTCGAACTCAGTTATAAAATCTCAGAAATAATGCCTCCTCCTATACAACGTTTTCCTTGAAAAAATGCTGCAGTTTGACCGGGAGTGATTGCACGTTGAGGCTCTAGTGTGTTAATTTCAACTATCTTTTCATTCCGTTTAGTGGATGGTTTGATAATTGACTTGGCAGGTTTTGCTTGATAACGATTGGCAATTTCAACTTCAAGCGGAAGATCCGGCTTTATTAAAGTATTCCAGCTGACATTTCTAACTAAGTATCTGTCGGACATTAAATCTTCAGTATCTCCTACAGTGATTTGATTGGTTAAAGGATCTATTCGAGTAACAAAAACTTTCTTGCCGAAAGACATGCCCAAGTTTTTTCTTTGGCCAATAGTATAGTTTCCAATGCCTAAATGTTCGCCTAAGACATTTCCTTGTGGATCAACGAACTGGCCGGGACTGCCAATAGCATTGAATTGCTGTAATAAATCGCGGTATGTCTGATCGACCGAGATAAAACAAATATCTTGACTATCACTTAATGATTGATTATCAAAACCCATCTGATCGGCAAGTGCACGGACTTGATCTTTGTGATAATCACCTAAAGGTAAAAGGGTGCGGGCTAACTGATCTTGAGTTAAATGATACAGATAATAACTTTGATCTTTAGCAGGATCTGCAGCTTGCCATAATTGAAATTCAGTTTGTTCTTGGATAATTTTTGCATAATGACCGGTAGCTAAATAGTCAAAGCTGCCTGAAGTTGCTTGTTCAATACGATCAAATTTGAACTTTTGATTGCAAAGCACACAAGGATTCGGTGTCAAACCTTGTTGATATTGCTTGACAAATTCTTCGACAATTTCGTTGAAAAAAGCTTGTTTTAAATCGAGAATTTGTAACGGGATCCCGATAAATTCTGCCGCTTGTTTGACCTTTTCCAGCTCAGCTTTCTCTTTTTGAGGATCATTGCTATCTCGCCACAGTTGCATATATGCTCCTGTAACGGAATAACCTTGTTCTTTTAATAAGTATGCGGCAACAGTGCTATCTACGCCTCCGCTCATACCCAACAAAACTTTTTTCATTAATACTATACAGTCCCTTCTCTTGCAGAATAATTGTAAGCATTTTTATTTTTTTGAACAAGTAAAAGTTCAACGGTTAAGAATACGCTGTTTTAGTTAAATAATATGCACTGTATATTCATAAATTCAGGTCAGAGTCGTGCTAAATGTCATGACTATTGGGATAATATTAACAAAGATTGTCAAATTGTCAGTATAAAAGATTCACTTTAATGGTATAATTATTTATTATTCTTTATAAAAATATGAATAATTTTATTTTTAAAAACTTTGGAGGGGAAAATGAAAAAGAAAATTTTAAGTTTATTGGTAGCTTGTTTCATGATTTTTTCACTTGTAGCATGTGGTAGCAGTGACTCCGGTGCTAAAAATGAAGACAAATCTGATGAAAAGAGTGAAGACGTAGCAGATGAAAAAGATCAAGATGTAGCTGATAGCGGTGATACCATCAAACTTGGTGAAATCGGACCTCAAACCGGTAGTGTTGCTGTTTATGGAAATACTACATTAAACGGTATTAAATTAGCTGTACAAGAAATTAATGAAGCAGGTGGCGTCAACGGCAAACAAATTGAATTATTAGCTGAAGACGACAAGGGTGATCCTACTGAAGCGGTTACAGTTTATAACAAACTGATTGAAGAAGGTGTTCAAGCAATCATCGGCGCCATTACTTCAAAACCTACCGATGCTATGGCTGCAAACTCTATGGAAGACGGAATTCCCATTATTACCCCTACAGGTACAATGGCTTCGATTACAGTCGATAGACCGCATGTTTTCCGTACTTGTTTCACTGATCCGTATCAAGGACAAATTTTGGCAATCTTTGCTGCAGACTCATTGAATGCAAAAAAAGCCGCAGTTATGAGAAATACTTCCGATGACTACTCGAACGGTGTTGCGGATGCATTTATTCAATATGCTGAAGAAAAAGGTATTGAAATTGTTGCAGATGAAGGCTATGGCGTAGGTGATGTAGACTTTTCGGTACAATTAACCAATATTTCACAACAAGATCCGGATGTATTATTAGTTCCTGAATATTATGAAACCGACGTTTTGATTGCAAAACAAGCTCGTGATTTAGGCATTGAAGCTACAATTGTCGGACCTGACGGATGGGACGGAGTTTTGGACGTTGTTGACGATGATGCATTAGAAAACTTGGAAGGTGTATATTTCACTAATCACTATTCAGTAGATGATGAATCCGAAATTGTAAAAACATTTGTTGAAAATTATAATGCGGAATTCGGTAGTGATCCTTCATCTTTCTCAGCATTAGGTTATGACTCTGTTTACATGTTAAAAGCAGCATGGGAAGCAGCGGGATCTACAGATTTCGAAGCGACCGTTGCAGCATTGGCAGAGATTGAACATGAAGGTGTCACCGGACACTTGATTTTTGGTGAGAATAATAATCCTATTAAATCGGCCTCTATCATTACTATTGAAGATGGCAAGTATAAATTCCACGACAGTGTTTCAGCCGATTAATGATTAACATCGATTGTTAAATCTATTTTGAATTTTTTAATAAATATACTTGAGTCTACGGTTCAATTTTATTAAAGTAGAATAATAATCAATTATCAGTAGTAAGCTAATTGTTAGCTTACTACTAATTTATTTTTGAGGAGCGGAGATTTGAACTTTTTATTGCAATTATTGAACGGTTTACAAATCGGCTCAATTTATGCTCTGGTTGCTCTTGGCTATACCATGGTTTATGGTATAGCTTTGTTAATTAATTTCGCACATGGCGAAATTATTATGCTAGGTGCATATACTACCGTTTTTACGATTCAATTGTTATTAGCTCAGACTGATTTGCCTTATTTTGTAGCTATTATTCCGACGATAGTTATTTGCACTCTGATTGGCATTATTATTGAACGATTAGCCTACAAGCCCTTGCGTAACAGTCCTAGAATTTCCAATTTAATTACGGCAATTGGAGTTTCATTATTACTACAAAATACGATGATGAAGATTTTTGGAGCACAAGCACGATCCGTTCCCTCAATTTTCCATGCAAAACCATTAGATTTCTTCGGTGCCAAAATTTCGGTTACAACAGTGGTGACCATTGCAGTAACTGCAGTGCTCACGATTCTATTGCAACTTTTTATCAAAAAAACCAAATACGGTAAAGCGATGACAGCTACGAGTGAAGATTACGGAGCTGCTGAATTAGTCGGGATCAGTGTAGACAGAACCTTGACTATGACTTTTGCTATCGGGTCGGCATTGGCGGGAGTTGCATCCTTGCTTTATGTATCAGCCTACCCCCAAGCCGAACCTATGATGGGCTCAATGCTCGGTATTAAGGCTTTTACAGCTGCTGTTGTCGGAGGTATCGGTTTGATTCCGGGAGCCGTTCTGGGTGGTTTGATTTTGGGAATTGTAGAAGCATTGACCAGGGCATTTATATCCAGCAAACTCTCCGATGCAATTGTTTTTGGTTTGTTGATCTTGGTCTTGTTGATTAAGCCGAGTGGTTTATTAGGCGAAGATAGGAAAGAGAAAGTATAGGTGATTAAATGTCTCGTAATAAAAGATTAATTTATTTAATTAATATAGGACTGGTGCTTATACTTTTTGCAATATTGACCATTTTAGAAGCAAGCGGAGTATTCACCCGTTATACTATGTCGATTCTGCGCTTAGTCTGTATTAATGTTGTTTTAGCAACCAGTCTCAATGTAACGGTAGGAAACTTAGGCCAGATTACTTTGGGCCATGCGGGATTTATGTCGATCGGAGCCTATACGGCCGGTTTGTTTGCCAAAGGAGTTGAAATAGGCGGTCAAAATGGTTATTTGATAGGAATTCTCTTGGCAGGTATCTGTGCAGGGATTTTTGGAATAATTGTAGGTATACCGGTTTTACGACTTAAAGGTGACTACTTAGCTATTGTTACCTTGGCTTTTGGTGAAATTATTCGGGTCTTGATCGAATATTTTGATTTTACCGGTGGAGCGCAGGGTCTTAATGGAATTCCTAGAATGCAGAATTTCAGCGTCATGTTTTTCTTGGCTGTAATTTGTGTAACATTAATGTATTCAGTTATGACTTCAAGGCATGGTAGAGCGGTTTTAGCTATTCGTGAAGATGAAATTGCCGCTCAAAGCTCCGGAATTAATATTACATACTATAAAACTTTTGCTTTTACCTTATCTGCATTCTTCGCCGGAATTGCAGGAGCTATGTATGCTCATAATATCGGTACAATAGGTGCCAGCGTCTTTAATTATAATAAATCATTTGATATTTTGGTCATGGTAGTTTTGGGTGGCATGGGATCCTTCACCGGTGCGGTTATTTCGGCAACTGTCTTGACAATAGTACCCGAAACTCTGAGACAATTTAATGATTATCGCATGATAATCTACTCCTTGCTCTTGATAATGGTTATGCTCTTCCGTCCAGAAGGCTTATTAGGTAGAAAAGAATTTCATATCACTAAAGTCGTGGACAAAATAAAAACCAAATTTGGCAAGCACTCAGTCGAAGGGGGGAGTTAAAGATGAGCAATCATGTTTTGACTTGTAATAATGTAGGTATTAGATTCGGCGGTTTGCAAGCAGTACAAGATTTCAATTTACAGATTGAAGATGGTGAACTGATTGGATTGATCGGTCCTAACGGTGCAGGCAAAACGACTGTTTTTAATTTGATTACAGGAGTTTATGAACCGACTGAAGGTGAGATCCTGTTGGCCGGCACAAATATTATCGGGAAAATGCCTCATCAAATTGTACGCTATGGAATTGCCAGAACATTCCAAAATATCCGTTTGTTTGATCATTTATCGGTTTTGGACAACTTAAAAGTTGCAGCGAATAAAGATATGCGCTATTCCATCTTTAGTGGAATGTTTCGTTTAGGCAATTTTTGGCGCGAAGAGGATGAGATCAAGGATAAAGCAATCGAGATATTAGATATATTCGGCATGAGTAAACATGCCAATAAACTTGCCAGATCATTACCTTACGGTGAACAGAGAAAACTTGAAATTGCCAGAGCGATGGCTACCGATCCGAAGTTGCTTCTCTTAGATGAACCTGCTGCGGGTATGAATCCGACAGAAACAGATGAGTTAATGGATACGATAATGTTGATTCGAAATGAATTCGGCATAACTACTTTGTTGATTGAACATGATATGAGATTGGTCTTAGGAATCTGCGAACGATTGATGGTGCTCAATTATGGTAAAGTCTTAGCCGAAGGAAATCCACATGATATCGTAAACGATCAGTCGGTTATTGAAGCATATCTGGGCAAAGGAGAATAAAGCATGATGTTAGAAGTTTCAAATCTGAATGTTTATTATGATAATATTCATGCCATTAAAGACTTGAGCATAGAGGTAGAAGAAGGTCGAATAGTTTGCTTAATTGGAGCAAACGGTGCGGGTAAAACTACTACCTTGCAGAGCATCTCCGGTCTATTACCGGTCCGTTCGGGAGAAGTTTCTTTTAAAGATCAATCTATTATCAAGAAAAAAGCTCATCTAATAACTCAAATGGGCATTGCTCAAGTTCCGGAAGGACGTAGAGTTTTTACTAATTTAACTGTTTTAGATAACTTACGACTCGGATCTTTTGCTATAAAAGATTCAAATCAGAATAAAGAAAAAGAAATAAAAAGAATCTATGACCGTTTTCCAATTTTAAAAGAACGTTCTGCTCAAAGAGCGGGAACATTATCTGGCGGAGAACAACAGATGTTGGCTATCGGTAGAGCCTTGATGAGTCGCCCGAAGTTACTCTTGCTGGACGAGCCTTCAATGGGTCTGTCTCCGATCTATGTCGAGACAATTTTTGAAGTCATCCAGGATTTAATTGATGAAGGCGTTACAATCCTCCTGGTAGAACAAAATGCTAACATAGCCTTATCGATTTCCGATTATGCTTATGTTTTGGAGACGGGCAGAATCGTAAAATCCGGTACAGCAGAAGAATTGATGAATGATACGGATGTAAAGGTTGCTTATTTAGGAGCCTAACAATTTTCCGGTTCGATTATTATTTGTGTACAGTCAAAAATATTGATCATGTGACTTTGCACCTTTATTAACGTAAAAATTGTTCTATTTCTGGGCTAGGCTTTTTAGGACTTCTAGAAGAGGTTTTCTTTTATTTTCCAGTTGTTCTGTTAGTACAAGTTCAAATATTTCTCCTAATGCCCGGCCGATTTCGGGTCCTTGTAACCCGAGTCTGATTGCATCATTACCGTCAATTTCCAAATCGGTTATTTGCAAAGCCGGTTTAGTTCGTACAATTTGATCAATCATTAAGGATATTTCATTTAAATAGGCAACTTGTTCTGTCTGAATAGTTTTAGCTTTGCCCATAGTGTCAGCTTTTTTTAGTGTGATTAATTTATCCAACATTTTTTCGCCAAATTTGTGTAAGCGTCGTTTTAGGATGGTTTTATCCAATTCCAATGGATAATCATGATAAAGTACTAAAGTTTCAACTGTATCAATCAATTTTTTTTCGAACTTTAATTCTTGCATATTTGTGCGTGCTATTTGTGCTGATTTTTTCGGGTGATTGTAAAAGTGTCCGATACCTTGATCATCGATAGAAAAAGTATCAGGTTTACCAAGATCATGATATAAAGCAGCTAATCTAAGATCCAACTGGGGCGGAGTATTGGAGATTACTTCAACTGTGTGGCGAAAAACATCGAAAGCATGATAGGGGTTTCTTTGCTCGAAATCAAAACTTTTTCTCAATTCCGGAATAAATACTGCAAACAGGTCACGATATTCAGTGAGTATAGAATTGATATTTGAAGAAACCATGATTTGACTGAATTCTTGATTAATTCTTTCAACTGCGATATTTTTTAGCAATAGCTGATGCGACTTAATTGCAATTTTTGTATTTTGATCTATGGAAAAATTGAGGGAAGAGGCAAATCTCAAGGCACGTAAAATGCGCAAAGCATCTTCCGAAAAACGCTCTTCTGGCTGACCGACTGTTCGAATTATTTTGTTATTTAAGTCATGATAACCGCTGAATGGATCAACTAAGCCTTCTTCCGGATGAAAAGCCAGCGCATTAATTGTAAAATCTCGTCTTGACAGATCTTGCTTCAAATCTGTCGAAAATTTAATTGTATCGGGATGGCGGTGATCAGAATAACCTTGTTCAACTCTATAGGTAGTAATTTCAACCGGCATTTGGTCAATGATTACCTTGATTGTACCGTACTTTAACCCGACGGGAATTGTTTGATATTCACTAAACACTCTCATATTCTGTTCAGGTGTGGCAGAAGTTGTTAAATCAAAATCGGCAGGAATTTTAGCTTGCAACAAATCACGAACTGAACCTCCAACTAAATAGGCTTCATAATTATGCTCATTCAAAAGTCTAATCGCTTTGATGATTTGTTTAGGTATTTGTGCTGCGCGGATCATTGATTCACTTTTCTATTCTTAGTGTAGGCTAAGTGCCACATTTATTAGATATACTGTAAGCATTTTATTATTCTTCAATTATCGGAATACCTGCGAGATCTTGGATGACTTTAGCTGCACAGATTAGTCCGCTAACAGGAGGAACGTATGCTAAGGAAGCGATGATTTTCGAATTACTATACTGCGGTTTTTCAGGAGAAAACACAACCGCTTGCTCTGAGATATTATGTTTTCTTAATTCGATACGTATTCTTTTAGCTAACGGGTCATTATAGGTGTCGAATATATCGCAGATAATAAATGCTGTTGGATCGTATTTATTACCTGCTCCTAAAGCAGAAATCAGAGAAATTTTCTTTTCTTTAGCCTTAATTATTAAATCTATTTTTGCCTGCAGGGTATCAATTGCATCAACAATATAGGAAATATCTGTTGGTAAAAAATCCAAACCGGTTTGAGCATTATAAAAAATTTGATGAGTACTGACAGAAGCGTCGGGGTTTATTTCGAGAATTCTATTTTTCATCACTTCAACCTTAGGTAGCCCTATTGTTGAGCGGGTTGCACAAAGTTGGCGATTTAGATTGCTCGGTTCGACAATATCTTTATCGATTAATTCAAAATTTCCTATTCCGGATCTGGCTAAGGCTTCAGCTGCATAAGAACCAACACCTCCTAGTCCGAAAATAGCAACTCTTGCTTTTTGTAATGCAAGAGCACCTTGGGTTGATAATAGGGGCAAAGATCTTTGAAATAAGGGATTGCTGGTTAAATCTCGGTTTGTCATTTTATTTTTCTGTGAAATATGCTTCAAGAGCTTCCGGTGAATCTTCGGGTATTGACTTAAAACGGTCAATCGGTAATGGTTCTAAAAATCCCCAATCACCGAATCTGATTTGATCGGATTTGGTTTGCAGCATGCTTTGCAAAAGACCTGTGGTCTGACTTTCCAAGGTATCAATATAATGGACGATAGCAGCGGCAATTGAAGTCGGTCTGTCTCCAAAATCTCCATGATGTCCGGAGATTACACTTTGCACTTGACGGTAAAAAGTTTCATCATATAAATCAATGATCGCATCTTTAAATAAAGCAATAAATTCAATGCCGCGTACTCTATGGTTTGCGTACCAGTATTTGGCAGGAGCTAAATCATCATATTCAAAAACTTTTCCGATATCGTGTACGGTAACGGCAAAGGCTAATAAATCAGCACATTCCTGTAATTCAGGATTATTTTCTAAAATTGCAGCTAAGATATTTAAGGTTTTGGTGGTATGATTGACCAAACCGCCAATTTTATTGTCATGATAATAAATTGCAGCTCCTTCAATCGTAAAACGACCTTCAAGTTCGGGTGCATTGAGAACAGTTTGAATTAATTGCCAACAAGCCTCAGTCGTTCCTAAATCACGCAATTTTGCCATTGCATTCCGCCAATTATTTTTGATCTGATCAGCTGGTATTTTAGGTAAAAAATCATGTTTGGAAATATTTTCATTTCTACTGACCTCAACTCTGCGCACTGTAAAATAAAAACCGTTATATTCTGAACCTATGACTTCAACATCATAAATTCCGCTTCCATGAGCTTGAATTGTCGAATAGATTTCTTCTTCCCAGACTCTGAATTCAAATTGAGCGTCTTGAGATAAAAAGTTACCCACCATAAAATCATTTTTTTTACCGGAACGAATTGAAGGGACCGCATTGATCAATACTGTACCTTCGGAAACTTTTCCTTTTACTGCTGCTTCGGTTAAATTTAAAATAGGCATAACCTATTCACTCCTTTTTAAAGAAATTCATCTTGCCGGCAAGATGAATTTTCTAAATTACAATATTTATCGCTATTATAACAAATTAGTGTTCGCTTGAATAATTGCGAATATGTTTATCCTTCTGCTTGTTTATTATAAAATTGTGTATAATTATCATAGTTAACAAATATTAAATAAGACTGATCTTGGAGGGAATAGTGGATTCAGATCAATATAAAACACAAAATTTAGATGATTATGCTGATTGGTTTCTAAACTCGGATATTTTAAAAAATAATGAATATTCAGTTGATTTGTATCCTTACGAAAAACTGTTTTCCCAGTATAAATTAAATCAACTTGTACTGAAAAATAGAATAGTCTATCATTCTTCACCGGATTATAATTTGGCTGATCAAATGGGTCGTCCGGGTACTCCAATGCTCGACTATTATACTCGTTTGGCCAAAGGTGGTGTTGGCTTAATAACTACGGGATCAGTACCGGTATCGGGTTCTATTGATCCGACAGTAATTGACAAAAATGGCAGATCCGTTTATCCGCAAATAATAGATAATCAGTCTGCACTTGCAGGTTGGTCAGAATTAGCAGAAACTTGCCGAGTTTTTTCAGCAAGCTTGTTTATGACTTTATCAGCAGGCTTGGGTCAACAAGGTAAAATGGACGATCGATCTGATCAGAAAGGTTTGAAGTCTCTTTTTCGCAAGAGACCGGTTTCAGCTTCCGGTGGTAAATCTTTTTCACAAAATATAAAATGTCGCAGATTATCCGAGCGCGATTTAGAACAAATTATTGATAATTTTGGTGAGGCAGCAAAAACGGTTTCAGAGTTAGGTATGGCCGGAGTTTTAATTGAAGGTGGCAGAGACGAGTTACTTGCACAAATGTCTAATCCGATAATCAATCAAAGAAAGTTCGGTTCTTTCACAAATTATCAAACTTTTGGTTTGGAGATTGTACGCAGAATAAGAAGAGTCAATGGCCCTAATTTTCCAATTTTATATAGCCTGGAATTGGATCCGCTTAATTTGGATTGGGATTTTGTTAAAAATCTCATTCAGGCAGGAATTGACGGATTATTGATTCGCTATGGAGTAAAAGATTATTCGTGGTTAGCAAAAGGGGTTAGAACTTTGCCGGCAGGATATAATTTAAGAATTGCTGAAACTGTGCGTCAATATTTGTTAGCTGAAAACATTCTGAGCCACAACGGCTCCGAGATTGCTCTGATTCTTTCTGGGAAATTAGATTTCCCGGATGTGGCAGAACGAGCCTTAGCTAATGAGCTAGGAGATCTAGTCTGTTTGGATGATGCCTTATTAGCTGATCCCGAGTGGGCTAATAAGGTCTATTGCGGACAAATAGAGCAGATCAGACCTGCGATAGATTCGATACCTGCCAATCAAAAAAATAAGTCAAGTTCGGTTAATCCTTCAATCGATTACAGATCAGAAGCCTCAGGAACGTTGACCAACAATTTGTCGAAAAAGAAGATAGCTGTAGTAGGAGCAGGACTTGCCGGAATTGAATGTGCTGTTACTGCCTTTAACAAAGGACATGAAGTTTGGCTTTTTGAGCAAGAGAATAAAATAGGAGGCAGGCTAAATAAAACCTTGATTCCTAATTTCAGGATGGATTTGAGCAATTATCTCTCGTGGCAACAAAGAAGAGTATATCGTTTAGCGGAAAGCTACCCTGACTTTCATCTTGTTTTAAATGTGATCGCTACAATGTCAATGTTGGAGGAACGTAATTTTGACACGATTGTCTTAGCTAATGGTGGAAAACCGAAGCAGCTTGCTTTTGATAACTCGGCCGATCTGATTGATATTTTCGATTTAGATTTTTCAGATAAAACTGAATCCTCTTTGCTCGAACAATTGAACATCGTCGAGAAAAATAAAATAATTATTTTTGGAGAACATCCTCTAGCATTGGATATTGCCTACAATTTGGTCTATGCTTACGACAAAAAAGTTTCTTTATTATTTGAAGGTGAAGAAAAAACCGACTTGGAATATAATTGGGAAAGCCAACATTTGTTGTTTTTCTTAAAACAAAAAAATGTGGATATTTACTATAATGTAACATTAAAAGAATTGAATGAGGATCAGATCAGCTTTCAATCAACTGCCGGAAGATACACTTTGCTTTATGATTTCTTATTTAAAGCTACCGGACTTGAACCGAATCCTGACTTATTTGAATTATTATATCAATATAAAATTGCTCCACAAGTATATCAAGTTGGAGATTGTTCGAAGCCGGGCAGTATAGCAAATAATGTGAGATCCGGATATAGATTGGGGATAAATTTGTGAGTAATCGTTTACCATTAAAAATAGCGCTTGTGGGTTGCGGTAGAGTCGCTGAAAAACATCTGCAAGCAATCAATTATCTGGCAAAAAAGAATAAAAATAGGGTTAAGAGAGTTGAACTCACAGCATTGGTTGACCCTTTCGCGGAAGCGCGACAACGGATTTTAGAAAAATATAAACATCGAAATCAAGTTAACTTCTTTGACTCATTAGAGCAGATGTTCAGCAATTTAACTAATCACAAGAACAAACCTGATCTTGTGGCAATTACCACACCTTCAAGCCAGCATTATAAACAAGCAAAACTTGCTTTGCAAAATGATTGTCACCTTTTTATTGAAAAGCCGATAGCTTTAAAATTGGATCACGCAACAGAAATTCTAAATTTAGCAGAGAATAAAAATAAAAAAATAGCTGTCGGTCATATATTCAGATATTTTCCGGTTATCGGCTTAATTGCTGCAGACCTGGCCGAGGGGGTTTTCGGAAAGCCTCTTTATGGGAATGTTAGTGTGCGGTGGGGGCATGATCAAGCTTATTACGATCAAGCTAGCTGGCGAGGCACCAGAGAGCACGACGGAGGATCAATCATGAATCAAAGCATCCATGCATTGGACCTGATGTATTGGCTTTTAGGTGAACCTGAATTATTATCTGCTAAAGGCAGCCTTAGCACCCAAATTCATCAAATGGAATCAGAAGATTTAGGCTTCGGCATTTTTGAATTTGCAGATGATCGCTGGTTATCCGTTGAAGGTACGACCAACACTGATCCTAATCGACCGGAAGCCTCATTTTTTCTCCGCTATACCAAAGGAGAGATTAGGGCGGGTATTTTAGCGGGCAAAATTTCATTTTCGATTCTTGATCAAAATGGTCAGCAGTTGAGGCTAAAATATCTGAAATGTGACATCTTACAACGCATCAAGCAAGAAGGATTTTCTTATTTATTACAGATCAGCAACCCGCATACCGGAATATATTTGGATTTGATCAATGCCATTTCATTAGATCAAGAGCCATTGGCGGATGGATTAAGTGGTCTCAAGGCCTTGGAAATGGTTATAGCGTTATATGAAGATGCAGGTGTAGATAGTGTATAATTAAAACATATGTCTCCGTAGCTCAGCCGGATAGAGCATTCGCCTCCTAAGCGAAAGGCCGTGAGTTCGAATCTCGCCGGGGACACCAATTTAATTATGATTAGGTGATTATATGAAATTAGCTATTAAAACTTGTACTTTAGATTTACCTTATCTTGAAATGTTAGATTTTTGTGTAGATCAAGATGTCGGGTTAATTGAACTCGGTACTGGGAATTGGTCAAGTGCACCACACCTTGATTTAGATCAGCTACTTTCATCAGAAGCTACCTTAAACCAATGGCTTTCAGAACAGGAAAAACGAAATATAAAAGTTTGTGCTTTGAATTGTTCGGGCAATCCTTTGGCTTATGAAGAGGATTTGGTGGTAACATATAAAACTTTTCAATTGGCCGAAAAGATAGGGGTCAAAAAGATAGTCATGATGAGCGGTCTTCCGCCCGGGCACAAAAATGATCGGACACCCGCTTGGATTACAACTAGTTGGCCACCGGAAACACAAGATATATTAGAGTATCAATGGAATGAAGTTGCAATTCCTGTATGGGGGGAAATTATTAAAAAGGCCAAAAACCATGGCATAGAAAAGATAGCTCTAGAGAATCATGGTATGCAATTGGTCTACAATCCTGAAACTTTATTCAAATTAAGATCTGAAATAGGCCCGATGGTCGGTATGAATCTTGACCCTTCACATTTATTCTGGATGGGCAGCAATCCGATAGATGCCGTAAGAATCTTGGGAGAGCAAAATGCAATTTATTTTGTTCATGGCAAAGATGCCAGAATAGAAGTAAGAAATAATGCGCCCAATGGTGTTTTGGATACAAAGCCAATTGAGCGTTTCAAAGAAAGATCTTGGAATTATGTTGCTGTCGGTGCCGGACATGACCAACAATGGTGGCATGAGTTTGTTTCAATACTTCGCATGTATGGCTATGATGATATCATCTCATTGGAGATGGAAGATTTAACGATGTCGTCCTATTCCGGACATTTGATTTCTTTAGAAACATTAAGAAAAGCAATAAGATAATGATAATAAATGGTGAGGATTTATGGACAATTTTGAATTAATAAAAAAGATTAGTGAAATGGATGTTGAACAAGCTTTTGAGATCATAAAGTCGAAACAAGGTTTTTCTCAATATACGAAATCTGAAGCTCCTTATTTTATGCAACCTGAAGGTAGGATATATACATTATATGAACATGATTTCCTCTTTTCTTCGGGGGATATCATTACTTATACAGCCAAAGAAGGTACTCCGGCAGATGAAAAAGGCATATGGGACTGTTTTCGTCAAGCAGAGGATAAATGGTATCGTTGGCAAGATTCTCAATTTGTTTTGCACAATGCAAGTAAACCATAGTGATTGATTTGAGCTTGTAAAATGATTAATTTGTTGAAAGAGCACTAATTGCTTAATACAATTTACTTACCGACTCTGCTTGGAATAGAAGCGATGACTTCTCAGGAGCTTATAGGCTTAGGTTATCAAAAATCTCAAATTACAGTTGATGACGGTGAACTTACTCTTAAGTTATCCTCTGAGCAGAATATGCCTGACTCCATCGCTGAACTTAACCTAAATTTGCGTACCGCCGAGAGAGTTCTTTTAGGCTTAGCAGAATTTAAAGCGTATAACTTCGATCAATTATATGATCAGACTTTTGCTTTACCGTGGCATGAATGGATTGATTATCAATATTTTTTAGAAATTATCGGTTATTCTCGAAAATCTAAATTACATAGTGTTCCCGCATGCCAAAGTATTATTAAAAAGGCACTGACTGATAAATTGAATTTAGTCTATGGCTATCCTGACAATCAGGTACCCGAGGATTCTTCTGTGGGAAATAACAGAATTCAGTTCTCGATTATCGATGATTTGGTTAAGATTAGACTCGATACTAGCGGTGAACCGCTGCATAAAAGGGGTTATCGTCCTATAGTTCACGAAGCGCCCTTACGAGAAACTCTGGCAGCCGCTATTTTGATGATTTCTTTTTATCAACGCAATTTAAAAAATGCAGAAGTATTATTTGATCCTTTTTGCGGCAGTGGTACATTTTTGATTGAAGCAGCGTTAATTGCAAGTGATACTGCTCCCGGAATATTAAGGAGTTTTGCAGCGGAAGACTATCGATTAGTAGGCAAAACTGCTTTTGATCAGGCTAGGGTGCAAGCTGAACATAAATCTTTGGTTTACAACTTAGATTTAATAAAAGAGCGTAGGACAGAAGATCGAATATCCGGAAAAACTCCTTCTGTAATATATCCCGGTCAGTCAGTCAGAATTTATGGCTCGGATATTTCTGGTAAATCAATTACTTTAGCTCGAGAAAATGCAGCCAGAGCTAAAGTTGAACAACTGATAGATTTTGAGACGAAAGATATTTTTCAAATAACCAGATCGGATTTGCTGCAAAAATTGCAAACCGATCGAATCCTAATTACTACAAATCCCCCATATGGTGAGAGGATGGCTAATCTTGAACAAGCAGAACGTCTAGAAAATCAGGTAAGGCAATTGTGTCTGACAGAAGACGGCAAATTGGCACGTGGGATGAGGCTATCTCTTCTAACAGCGGATGATGAGTTTGAAACTTTGATGGGATTCAAAGCTGATCGCCGGAGGAAACTTTATAATGGCGGAATTCGCTGTACTTTGTATCATTACTTCAAGTTTTGATAGTTAAGGTCCTACTTTTTTGACAATCTTGTTGCTAGATATTTGTAAAAGCAGTGAGAACAGCATTCCGCTCACTGTATCAAAAGCATTTCGAAAATGTTTCAATTACGTTACAAAATCAACAATTAAGATGTTAAGATGACCCTTTCTGTTGTACGTGTGCTGTGGACATCTCTAATGAATTAATAAAATAATAATTCGCTAAGTGCTTGTTAATATCGAGTTATTGCCTAAATGAAAATATATGTTTGTTTTTAGAAAAACCAATTGTATAAAAAATTATTGAGTAATAGCAATACTTTGAGAATTAATAAAACTTGAAAGGGTTGTCTTAGTAGTTATACACAAAGTTATTAACATTATTAACATTTTGGGGAGTTATTAACTTTTTATACTAACTATACACTTAGTCTGTGTTCAACTTGTTTATGGATAATAATTTCGTTAGAATATCAAAAGATGAACTACTGCAAGGAGGCTAAGATGGAAAACGTCTTTATTTTTGATCATCCCTTAATCCAACATAAAATTACTTTAATGCGAGATAAAAATACCCCAACCAAGGATTTCAGAGATCTGGTTACAGAGGTCTCACGATTGATGGCTTATGAGGTTACGCGTGATCTGCCTTTGAAAACTATTGAGATTGAAACTCCGATTGCTTGGGCAAAAGCAAAAGTAATCGCCGGAAAAAACTTGGCATTAGTTCCGATTCTAAGAGCCGGTCTAGGTATGGTTGATGGAATGTTAGATCTGATTCCTATGGCAAAAGTTGGGCATATCGGTCTATATCGTGACCCTGAAACATTGGAAGCTGTTGAATACTATTGTAAATTACCTGATGATGTTGAAAGCAGAGACGTAATACTCTTAGATCCGATGTTAGCAACGGGTGTGTCGGCAGTAGATGCTGTTAATCAATTAAAAAAGCGTAAGATTACCTCAATCAAATTCATGTGTATTATCGCCGCTCCTGAAGGAATTGCTAATTTGCATGAAGCCCATCCTGATGTGCCTATTTTCTGTGCCGCAAGAGATGACAGTCTTAATGAACATGCTTATATTGTTCCCGGTCTAGGTGATGCAGGAGATCGTCTATTTGGTACAAAATAGTATCTTACGATAGATAAAGAAATAGCATCTAGCTATTCTACATAAAAGTAAAAAGTCCGCTCGGCAAACTTCAAACGGCATTGGTCAGGCAACAACTGGGTTTGATGTTTGTTGAGCTTTTTTCCGTCTAATGTAGTTCCATTGGCTGATCCGAGATCTTCTAAGAAATAATGGCTACCATGGCGAGAAATTCTGGCATGAAGTCTGCCCACAGATTTCTCAGGTAAAACTAAGTCACAAATTAATTTATCTCTTCCTATCAAAAATTCATCAACCAGAATGAAAGCTCTCAATCCTTCATTTTCAGCTACTGTTCCTGGAGGGCCTTCCGAAATCATCGCTAAACGAAATAAATCATCTTGAGGATTAAGGGGTACTGTGGTTTCAGTGGGTATGACAGTTCGAATTCTTTTGGTAAAAAACAATTGTTTTATTCTGGAGAATATATTCAACTGATTTTTCTTTTTTCTATCTTTATCAAATCTATTTCGAGAATGATTTGCTTTTGGTTTTGAATTTTTCATAGGTAATATTTGTTCGTTTAGATTCTTAGTTTCGGGTTCAATTTTTTGATATATATTATGCAAATAATATAATGCTTCCTGATAATGAGCTTGTTTAATAAATTCATAATGAGTTGTACTAGCTTTTTTCAACTCAGGCTCTTTCTTTGCGATATATTGCCAGAGATTAATTGCTTGATTATTTTTTCCTGCACCGGTTTGATTGATCATGCAATTCTCCGGCAAGGTTAACCATTTGATTTTTTCGATTTCGAATTTTTGATGATAACAAATAATTAATTCAGGTTTGATTAATTGAAGATTTGGTTTAAGCATCAAACTTTGTAAAGTTAACAAATTATCTGTTAAGAGCATTAATAATTTTAGAAAAAATCTATGTTTATGTATGACGCTTATTTCTTGAAATTGATTATCTAGCAGGATGTTTGTCAAGAAAAGTTGTTGTTCAGATACATTAATTAAGAGATAATTTTTGTTTTGTTGTTGATCAAAAATTTTTATTTGTTCCAAGGAAAAATCTAAGTTCAGCTCAATCAAGTGCAAAAGATTTGACTCTTGCACTTGATTGAGATCTGAAAGTTTCAGTTGGAGATATTTGATCATCTTTATCCTAATAGCTTATACCGTCAATTATTGAATAGTCGAATACTTTGTTAATTAGACTTTGAGCAAAACTTGATAATTGTGCTCTGAAGATTAAGGCCACAGTGACTAAGACAGCGATTATTAAAACAATTTCTAATGTACCTAGACCGCTTTCATCAGTGATCTTTTTTTTGATGTTTTTTAACATTGTGATTAAACCTCTCTTTCGTATTAATTCCATAAATTTTCGTTGCTATATTTGCATGCTACTTAGACTAGCGATAGCAGGTAGCATTGCCATTATGATTACGATGAACAAATCAATTGCCATCGGAAACAGTAAACCCATATTCTGTGTTTGTAACCGACGTCGCATGGCATTACGATACAATTGCCAGCTGGCGTTCGCCTGTAAATCTAGAATGTCCAATATTTCTTGTCCGCCATCTCTGTCATAGCGGGCCATTAGTTGTAGCACGGAGGCAATTTCTTCCTGAGGTAGATTATCCGTAATTTGCAATAAGGCAAATGAAGCAGTTTCTCCTAAACTTAACATCTGTTTTATGTTGTCCAAATCGGATTTTAATTGAGAATTAATATTATGGCGATATGACTCGATCATTAATCTGAGACTACGATCAAGACTGATACCACTACGTAATAGAATGACCATTGAATTTAAGAAATTAGGATATTCAATTCTGATTTGTTGTTTTAATTTATTTTCTCGCTGTATGAGATCAAGATCCGGAATAAACCAGGTAAATAATAGGATTACAGATAATAAAGACCAAGCTATGATTTCTAAAATACATAGTATTCCACTAATCAAGCCAACTATTATTATCAAAATGATCTTACGTTTAATATAAAGTAACCATGCGTTAGGCTTATCATGAGATAGAATTCTTAAAGTGTTGGCCAGGCGATAACCAAAAAAGCTCGGTGTATGTATTAAAGTAAATTGAGCACAAGCTGAAATGATTTTCGATTTCGGTTTTTGCCCCTTTAATTTAAGAAAAACATCTTTTTCTTTGAAGTTTTCCGGATTTTGAGCAAGAACAATTAAGGTCCAAGCAATTGCTACCTGAGAGACTACAAAAATGATTGCTAAGAGTGGTTTACTCCAGCTTACATCGGCTAATGAACCGGCATAAGAGGAACTGTTTTTGATTAAAACCAATGAAAATAAAAAAGGCAAAAACATTAAAACTATTGCTTCGCTGTTTTGTGCGTTTTGTTCGGCAGAGATATCTTTTTGCATTTGGATCTCTGCATTCAAAGTTCGATGTGTTTGTTTTACATAAATATCTAAACGACCTCCGTAATGATTAAGATAAGGCAATACATCAAAAAAAGATTCACTTGTTTTGCAGTTGAATTGTTCTTTTAAGATTCTGAGGCATCGTTCTAAATTAAGTTGAGCCTGCATGCCTTGGTTTAATTGTTTTAAACATTTTGCCAAAGTGCTTTTTCGTCCGAGTTCGTCTGCTAAACGCTCAGAAGCTTCAAGCAACGATGATTCTAGAGTGTGTCCGGCTGACAAACGACTGCTCAAATATTCTAAAAGAATTTTATATTGTTCTATTTTGACTGAAGCTGTTCGACCACTCATAAATTTGCTCAGACCGAAACCGATAATTATTGTTGAGATCCCTAAAATAATAATTTCAAGATTTTCCAGATTGATCCAAGTCAGAGAAGTTAAATATACAAAGAACAAGGTAGGAATCAGATGTTTGATAAAATGTTTTAGCTTAGACATCTTAACTCAGCTCCTTCACGAACGAATAAAGGCTCAAGCTGAAACTGCTGATTTTGATATCCTTTTATAGCAGATATTTCCTGAACGATTCTTCTTCCATCGGGTAATCTGGTCAAATGAATATTGATATCTAAAGCCGATGCAACCAGTCGTTTGATGGCATCCCAGGGTAAACTTGAGCTCATCAAAATCATTAAACTAATTCGATCAAGCATCTCCAGACTATTGTTGCCATGACCGGTTGACATTGAACCGGGATGTCCGGTACTCATAGCTTGAATCATATCAAAAGCTTCGGCTCCTCTTATTTCTCCGACCAGAATTCGATCCGGCCTAAGTCTTAAGGATGAACGGATTAACTGTTCAAGTGTAATGGCTCCTTTGCCGTCAGGTCCGGGTTCTCTTGCTTCTAAACGAACCAAATTTGGGATATCTTGTAAATCTAATTCAATATTATCTTCAATCGTGACAACTCTTTCCTGTCGACCGATGTATGCCGATAATGCATTAAGAAATGTAGTTTTTCCTGTACCGGTTCCTCCGGAAATAAAAACATTTCGTTTTTCGGTTACCGTTTCGATCAAAAATTCAGCAGCTTGTTGATTTATAGTTTTATGCTCGATCAAAGATTCTAAACGTGGTCTAATTCCGGTAAATCTTCTGATACTTACAACAGGTCCTTCAGGAGCGGAGGGAGGAAGTATAGCATGAATACGTGATCCATCCTCTAAACGCATTCCGTTAATTGGATTTTGTTCATTAATTAAACGATTAGACCTACCAAAAAATCTGGTTATTACATAAGTCAGATGTTCGGGATGATCAAAGACAACCGGGGTTTTATAGATTTGACCTTCTCGTTCAATAAATACATGATTTGCTCCGTTGACCATTATTTCCGTAATTGAAGAGTCATCCAGAAAAGGTTGCAGTAAATCTAAACCGCGCATTGTGTTAAATAATTGAATGATCAAGATTCTGCGTTCGGACATGGTAAGATCTGACAGATCTTTATACTGTGCAATTAATTTTGCTAATAATTGCTTCAACTCTTTATCTGATAAACAATCAATATCGTTATGTTTGGCAACTAAATCTTCTATAATATTTTGTCTAGCTTGATGATTTAACATACTAATTATCCTTTTAACCTGAAATATCGATCGGTACAAATTGCACATGCGGACTTTTAGTTGCGAGAAAAGTTGCAACTTCTTCTTTGGCTCTGCGATTACCAAAATTATTTTCGTCCACTAAATCCATATGAAATTTGTCACAAAGAGCAGCTATTTCTTTAACTAAAGTAAACGATCTGGCTTCAACATCAATCAGTCCGATACTTTCTTTTTCCTGATTCAAAATAAAATCACGAAACAAACGACATGTTTTCAAAATATTATGCTTGCCATAAGCAAAGATATCTTCAGAAAAGTTACCTGGACGTGGGACAAACATACCGTCTTTTTGGATTTCGAAAATCTGACCAAGATCTTGTTCGGTTAATGTAAGATCTTGCTCAATTTGCAGTATTAAATCAGATAAATCCGGTCCTTGATGAAAATTAACCCGGTAATTCCAAAAATAGAGAGGCTTTAAAGGTAGAACAAATATCTTTCTGCCATAAGTCTTTTGTTCAATTAACCATTTCTGAAAAAAGATATGACGCTTTTTTTGATTGAAAGTGAAGAGCAACTGAACTTGATTTTGCTTGTGCTCAGCTTTAGGTTGGTTTTCAGCTAAGACTGATAATATAGATTGTACCCAGTCTTTAAGTTTAGTTGTCCGAGAAAGTGATAGATAACTTTTGTTGTTTTGATCAGCTATTTTCTTAGCTTGGAAATCATTTTCAAAAATAATAATAAATTTTTTCTGATATTCCTTCGGTATTTGCACTTTGTTAGTGTTATCCATGATGAGATGGCTTTCATGAATAATTAGTAAGTCCGCATGATTACTACGCGGAATAAATTCAGTTGCTACTGTGATTTCAGCCATCGGTTTCAATGCATGATTTAGTTTTTCTTTTAATTTTTTGGCGTAGATCGTATTTGGATCTATCAATAATATTGTTTTCATTCGACTGACCTTTTCTATAGTTATGACTTTTAGTTTAACTTTTAGGCCGATTCTGAAAGAATATTGTTTTTGGAAAGATAGATAATAATAAGAAAAATAACAAAATGATCAATCTATCAGATCGTTAATCCGGACACATGTTGTTACGGGATAGGAAAGCTTGACAGATAAGAAAGCAAATGATAATTTAACTAGCAAGTTAATAGTAATTTACCTTATCTAGAGTGGTGGAGGGAACGGCCCGATGAAACCCGGCAACCATAAGACGGTGCCAATTCCGACAGGTGTAACCTGAGAGATGAGTTTTTAGAGGCCTCTCCGGTGAGAGGTTTTTTTATTGTTTGAGTATTGTTTGGAGGAAGTTTTTATGGCAAAGAATTTATTTTTTACATCTGAATCCGTGACCGAGGGACATCCCGATAAAATTTGTGACCAGATCTCGGATGCAATTTTAGATGCTGCATTAACGGATGATCCAAGTGCGCGAGTTGCATGTGAAGTCATGGTCAGTACAGGTTTGGTTATGGTTGCAGGAGAAATTACTACTGATTCATATATAGATATTCCTCAAGTTGTAAGAGAGACAATCCAAGAGATTGGTTATACAGATCGTAAATTAGGATTTGATGCCGACTCGTGTGCTGTTTTAACATCAATAGACGAGCAATCGCCCGATATAGCCCAAGGAGTTGACCTAGGCTATGAAAAAAGAATCGGTGAAGCAGAAGATGAACTTTTCGGCGGGGCGGGTGATCAGGGGATTATGTTCGGTTATGCTAATCGAGATACAGCAGAATTGATGCCATTGCCGATTGCTTTAGCTCATAAATTAGCGAAACAATTATCAATTGCCAGAAAATCCGGGCAAGCAAAAACGTTTTTGCCGGATGGTAAATCTCAAGTCACGATTGAATACGAGAATGGTAAACCTGTGCATATAGACACTGTGGTCATTTCAACCCAACATACCGAGACAAGCGATTTAGAAGAAGTGAAACAAGAAGTTTTAGAATATGTTTTAAAACCTGTTTTGCCAAACGACTTATACGATGAGCAGACCAGAATATTAATTAATCCGACCGGACGTTTTGTCTTGGGTGGACCTGAAGGAGATACGGGCCTTACCGGAAGAAAAATTGTGGTTGATACTTATGGCGGATTTGCCAGACATGGTGGAGGAGCTCTTTCCGGGAAAGATCCGACTAAAGTCGATCGTTCAGCTGCCTATGCTGCAAGATATGTGGCTAAAAACATAGTAGCTGCTGAATTAGCCGATGCCTGCGAAGTACAGATCGCATATGCAATAGGTGTGGCTAAGCCGGTTGCAATTTTTGTGAATACTTTTGGAACAGCTAAGATTGCAGATCATGATTTGGAGAAAATGATTCTGAATATTTTCGATTTGAGACCGCAAGCTATTATCAAAAATTTTGATTTATTGCGTCCTATTTACAAACAAACTGCAGCTTATGGACATTTTGGCCGTACAGATCTTGATTTACCTTGGGAGAAAACAGATAAAGTTGAACAGCTAAGATCAGCTGCTGAAGAATTCGAGATATAAAAACAGGTTTTACAAAATGAATCAGATTTGCAAGCAAAAAATGCGAACCGAACTGCTAAATTTTCTGAGGACAGAGACATGTATCATTTGTGGTTTATCCGCAGGTGATACATTTTATTGTCGGAGTGAGTTATTACGTTTAGGTGTTTTGCAAAATAATGAATGTAATCTGCATTTGAATTTCTTGAGAAAAAATACCTGTCGCAGTTGTCTTGCAAGATTGCCTTTTTTATTTCCGGAAAACACATGGAATTTTGAGCAATCAAGTTTAAAATTTAAGTCTTTGTTCAGTTATCGTGAACCGATTAACCACTTACTCTTAAACTATAAATTTCATCATAGAAAAGATTTGGCAGAGTGGTTTGCTCGTCTAATCTATATAGCATGGCATCAATATTGGCTTAAAAATAAGAATGAAATAGTCCTGATTCCGATTCCATTAGGAGCTAAACGACTAAGACAGAGAGGTTTTAATCAAGCTGCTGAAATCGCAAGCTTATTGGCTGATTTTGCAGACGTGAAATATTTGCCCGAATTGCTAATTCGTCAGCGTGAAACAAAACGACAAACTGAAACTAAAACTAGAGCAAATAGAATAGCAAACTTGAAAGGAGCCTTTATGATAAATCCTCAACAAATACACCTTTTGCAAAACGAAAGAATGAAAGATAAAACAATTATTATCATCGATGATGTTGCAACTACAGGGATTACTCTGATCGAAGCTGCTAAATTAATTTCTAAAATAAATCTCAAAGTCGAGGCTATGGTTATAGCAACAGAACATGAGCTAATTAAACCGAAATGGATGTTTTCTTGAACAGTTGAGCAGAATTTTGTATATTATAGATACCCTTGAATTTAAGTCGCTTCATATTTGAACCTTCAAGATATTTAAGGGAGTCCGGAGTTGAAGCAGAATGCGA
>JAAYKK010000009.1 GCA_012522435.1 Clostridiaceae bacterium
CAACCGCATCCTGCACCTACTTGCGGCAATCAAGCTGAATATGCCGGTAAATGGATCATTGACGGAAAAACTGAACAAAATACAAACTGGACTTTGGAATTAGAGGAAGATGGAAAATATAAATTGCATAATGAGCATCATAGTTATGAAGGACAAAGTTCGTTTATTCCCGGTAATAATCAAGGCTCGGGCGACATGATCATATTAGATATTGATCCTGAGAATGGTATTGAAATTACACTGGAAAATGCAGCTAATGGTCTTTTCGATGTGTCAGGACAAGATTTAGTTTTTGTCAGACCCGGTAATAAAGCAATTATTGATGAATTTGAACAATTGGAATACTATCCAGCGGAAAAATTAATCGGTGATTGGAAGTTAGCATTTTTTGTTATGAGCACAGATCTTGGGAATTTTGAACTCACAGGACCGGAAATCATGCAAGGTTCAGAAACTGGTGATACGGAAGTAATTTTTAGTTTAAAAGATGGTATGATCAGTCAAATTTCGTTAGTCTTAGAATTTAGTGTTCCTATTGCCAGAATTCGCTGGAGAGGTCGCAATTCATTTACTTTTAAGAATCCTGTAGATTCCCATTATGCTACTTACTATAATGGCTTGATTTATGGAGACAATTTAGAGTTTATGTTATTGGTTCCTGATCCCATGCCTGAAGATATTTCAGCTATGTTTTTCTTTGATCGGATTACTGCCGTTAAATTTACTGAAGAGACTGAGTGAAATAAGTATAAAAGGAGATTATAGCAATGAAAAAAGTATCGACTATCTTACTTGCAGTACTAATAATCATTAGTCTATCAGCTTGCTCTTCATTAGATAAATCAAGGGAAATTGATAATAACACAGAAAAAGCAAAAAACATAGAAGAGTCGGTTGATAATAAACCGGAGAAAAAATCCGAAGAAAGTACGAAAAAATCTGAAGAAACTGAAACTTCTAAAAATACCGAAATTCCTCCGGAATATACATTAAAGCGAAATATTGAACTTGGTTGGGATGATCCCTTGCCGGAATCTGATGTATCCTATAAATTTAGTTTTTTTGAAGCGGTGGGCAATGTCGGTGATCAAGGTTCTACACAAGACATAACAATACCTGAAGTAAAGAATCTATTTACAAAAGAAGAGATAGAAAATTATTTTTTGATGAAGGTAGTTGAAATTAAAGAAAATGAAGGATTTATGCTACCAAATACTCATAATATTGTATATTATCTAGAATATACGGATGGTACAGCAAATGATGATAATTTGTGGGATGGTGAGCCTACTGTTAGTATTGCTGTCAAAGCTTTTGCTAATGAACAGTTGGCGCGTGAGAGTTTCGATATGCTTAAAGTGGAAACGCCTGAAGTAGCCCTGGGTGTTGAAGCTAATATATATAATGTTTTCGGGATAATCACTCTTGAAATCCTTACTTACAATAATGAGATTTTAGAGATTTCACTTGATGGAATGAACAATCAACATACCCTAGTCCAAGATTTTGCTAAACTTGTTTATGAAAGATTCGTCGAACAATCAAAATAAAATGATTAGATAAACAAGAGGTTAATATATGTAGTTTTGTCAAAAATGTCAGCGTAATTTTAAGAATACTAATCAACATCACTTTTGTGGAAAAATTGAAACAATTGTAATTACACGCTGGAGAGTTTCTTAAGTTAAGATAAATAAGCCCTTAGCTTTTTATCAAGCTAAGAGGCTTATTAACATATTGCTAAGTTTCATTTTCTGCATGTTCTAATCTGAATATTTTTGAAGTAATATCATTAATGGATATAAATAAAAACGCATATAGAGGAATTGAGATCGCTTGTTTGATTGCAGCTCCTGTCACTATAACCCAAAAGCCTCTTTGGAAAAGAATCATTTGGAATAATGGTGCTAAGATGACTGAAGTTATCAATTGACCTACAAAAATTCCGACTAAAACTTTGAAATACGTGAAATGGGGTCTTTCTTCACCTAACAGTTTTGTAACGATTACCGGGATTAATCCGGTGAGAGCAGAAGTTAAAGTAAATAAAGGATTAAAGCCGAATGAGGAAGGCCGAACGATAAAAGCTACAATATCTGCAACTGCTCCGACAATAAATCCGGAAATAGGACCTAGAATATAACCGGCAAAAATTATCGGAAATCCTCCAAAGCTAACGCTTCCTACACGGACTGTATTGATAACAACCGATAGTGCTATAAAAAAAGCCATTAAAGTTAGTCTAGGGGTTGTCAAAGGTTTGTTTTTATCTTGATTTAAAATCAGCGCGATTGAGCCGCCTAAAAATCCTATCAATATGCCTCCCAAAATCATTAACCAGAAAAAAGTATTAATAAAACTTTGATATTGATTATAAGCTTCTAGGAATTTTTCAGAAACTTCTTGTGGGAAAAAGTGTCGCAAAGTTAAGCCGGCAGAAATTCCAATAAGACCGGAAATTAGGCCACGCTTTTGATCAGAAATCATTCCACTGATAAAGATCAGAACCAGAGCGACAATATAGCCGATGTAAACATTAGGTCTGGCACTGAGCCAAATTGAAATGGCACTCAAGACAGTGAGAATGCCGGCAAAAAGTTTTTGTTTTAGGGAAAGTTTGAGATTATTCATGTATCCTCCTTTTTGACAGCTTAAGAGGATATCTTAAGCAGTGAACGCAACTGTCAACCGCAATAATTTTTATTTTCGTATTGAGGCAACGTTCCATCCTCAACCACTTAACGCTGACAGCTTACTCTGACCGATACATAATACAAGATAATTTTTGAATATACAAGTTTAGAAGTCTTGGTTAATTCCATAATTAAAAGGCTGTCTACCCGGTTATTATTAGACTATATTTATTTGTAGACAGTCAATAAATCTGTATGATAGATAGTGTAATATTATTTTAATATTTAGGAGAAGTAAGAATAATGCAAAAGATTAAAATGACCACACCGATAGTTGAGATAGACGGCGATGAGATGACCAGAGTCCTTTGGCAAATGATCAAAGACGAATTAATTCTCCCATTTGTTGATTTGAAGAGTGAATACTATGATTTATCCTTAGTGGAGAGAGATAGGACAGATGACCAAATTACAATTGATGCAGCCCTTGCCTGTAAAAAGCATGGGGTAGCGGTTAAATGTGCTACGATTACTCCAAATCAACAACGTCAAGAAGAGTATAATCTAAAGCGTCTCTATCCGAGTCCGAATGCTACTTTGAGAGGAATTTTAGATGGAACTATCTTTCGTACCCCAATTATGGTTAATAATATTTCTCCGGTGGTTAAACCTTGGAAAAAACCAATTACAATTGCTCGTCATGCATATGGTGATGTATATAAAAATGCTGAACTACGTACCACTGAACCGGGAACAGCTATTTTAACTTTTATAGGTGAGTCGGGTGAGATTAAAACTAAGTTAGTACAGAAGTTGAATGGCAATGCAGTTATTCAAGGCATGCATAATCTAGAGGATTCAATTAAAAAATATGCTCATAGTTGCTTCAAATTTGCTTTGGATACCAAACAAGATCTCTGGTTCTCAACCAAGGATACAATATCTAAGACTTATGATGGTGTTTTTAAAGAAATATTCCAAAATGTTTATGATGCTGAGTACAAGATAGCTTTTGAAAAATCCGGGATTGAGTACTTTTACACATTGATAGATGATGCTGTAGCCAGAGTTGTTCGCTCAGAGGGCGGCTATGTTTGGGCCTGCAAAAATTACGATGGTGATGTGATGAGTGATATGGTTTCTGCAGCTTTCGGAAGTCTGGCCATGATGAGCTCTGTATTGCTGGCACCTGACGGAACTTGTGAATACGAAGCTGCACACGGAACTGTGACCAGACACTATTATAGATATCTTGAAGGTGAGAAAACTTCAACTAATCCGATGGCGACAATTTTTGCCTGGGGTGGCGCACTTTCGAAACGAGGTGAGCTGGATAGCTTACCGGAATTAGTACATTTCGGCGAAGCTTTACGTGAAGTTTCTGTCAAAACCATAGAAGAAGGAATTATGACCGGAGATTTAATAAATGTAGCCGAAGGAGACAACTTGCAAAGAGTTGACTCGGAAGAATTCCTATTTGCAATCAAAGAACGCTTGACAAATCATTTAAACAATAATTAATTAACTAAAATCATGCAATCATCCATAGTTTTCTATCGATGATTGTATGATTTAATATTTTTCAATTAAGCATAGATCTTGCAATTTCAAAATGTCATTGCCAAATCTTGTCAATTTTCATTATTTTAATAATTTTACTGATATAATCTGATTAAACAACGTAAGGAACATTGTCTTTTTAAATCAATCTTAATTGACTTTCGGAGGTAAACAATGTTTAACAATCAGCAAATTGTATATAGTCTGAGATTTTTATTGATGATCTTTTGCCTTGTTTTTTTGTTCAGCACATTTGGCTGCAGTAAAAGTCATAAGTTTTCAGCTCAAAATAAAACTGAGTCAAATCAGGAAGAAACTATAGCTAAAACATATAAAAAAGTTGTATTTGAAAAGACTTCGGCTACAACTTTGCTTGAAACAACCACATCTACGTCAGTTCACCAAACCACAGAAACAACCGAAGAGACAACAGAGCAAAGTTCAGAGATAACTACTGCTTCAGCTCTAGAAGAAACTTCTACAATGGCCGCGGAAACCGGTTTATCAAAAGATCAATTAGTAGGAGATTGGAAAGCGGTAGTCTTAATAGATTACTTTTCAGAAGATGATGAAACTGGAGAATTAATTCTAAGCTGGTCGGAAGACCTTGAACATAAAGTAACGATTACACATGCTGAAGAAAATAAATATGTGTTATCATTTTCGATTGACAAATTTTTAGGAGACGGAGAAGCTATGGATGTAGAAATGATTCGCGAAACTCCACTTAACTATACTGCTCAATTGAATGAAAATCTCCTGAGCTTTGAATTAGAATCTGAGCTATATGCTCGTTCAGATATTTACAGTGATGGTCTTATTAAACCGTTAAAAATTGAATTGCCACTAAAAAATGAAAATGGTAATTTGACAGGAAAAGTGACAGTAACCGATCAAGTTGAAGTCTTTGATCATCAAACAAAAACAGAGTTTACTTTTAAATTGTCACGATGATTATGAATGATTGATCAAGCGGTTTTTTATAATTTTACATAGTTAGAAAGAATAATGATTGTAACAAGGTTGAACTTCGGATTAACCTTGTTTTTTTATTTGCAAAATAACTTGTTGATTAATTTCAAAATATAAAAGTTTATTATATTTATTTTTTGTTGTAAATTATATTTAGAAGTTAAATAGCTATTTTGAAGGAGAAAATTCAATGAAAAAATATCTGCTATACGCAATGGAAGGTGAGAAGATGTGCTTCTTGCATTGTTTAATGAATGCAAGACAGTTGAAAGATGCCGGGCACGAAGTGAAGATTATTTTGGAAGGCAAATCTTGTGCTTTAGCTCCTCAATTAGAAAAAGAAGGAAACAAGCTTTATTTATCATTGAAGGAAGACGGAACCATTTACGGAGTTTGTCTTGCTTGTTCAAAAGTTCTAGGTGTCTATGAAGAAAATGAAGCAGCCGGTCTTCGTTTCTTAGATGATATGAATAGTCATGCAGGTTTTACCAGTTTTGCAGAACAAGATTACGAGGTAGTGGTCTTTTAAGATTAATGAGACTTACTTAATAAACAAATATTAAGTTCTAAAAATAAGCCTAAGAAATAATTAAGTTAGATCACATTTCGGATATATTTATACAGTTTTGGTATAATAAATAAAACAAAACTTCAACAACAAAATTCTTTAAATGGATTTTTACAAGCTGTTTTAAAACAAATTATTTTTAATAATAATAGAAATTACCTAATGCAAGATCAATTTAATAGAAAAATTGAATATCTCAGAATTTCCGTGACTGATTTTTGTAATTTTCGCTGCAAATATTGTATGCCTCCGGAAGGTGTACCTCCGAAGAAGCGTGAAGATATTTTAACCTTTGAGGAGCTTTATTATGTTACTCATTTATTTGTCGAAAATGGTATAAAAAAAATACGTTTAACAGGTGGAGAACCATTAATTAGAAAAGGTGTTGAATTTTTCATTGAATCTCTGGGCCATTTAGAAAAAGTTGAGGATTTAGCTTTAACAACAAATGCTTCACTCCTTTTGGGCAATAAAGCACAAAGACTAAAGCAAGCAGGACTTAAGAGAGTTAATATTTCAATCGATTCACTTAATCATGAGACATTTAATAAACTAACCGGTGGAAATTTAGATGATGTATTAAAAGGTTTTCATTTTGCTTTAGAAGCAAATTTAAAAGTGAAGATTAATGCAGTATTATTAAAAGATATAAATGACCATGAAATCGGAGATTTTATCGATTTAACAAGAAAATATCCAATTGATGTCCGTTTTATTGAAGCTATGCCAATCGGGCCTACTGCAGATTTTTCTAAAAAACATTTTATGTTATCTGATGAAATATTAGATCGCTTCGAATTAATTCCTTTTAAAAAACAAGAAAAGTCTTCGCCTGCAAGATTGTATAGAGTGGCGGACGGTATAGGAAGAGTCGGATTAATTCAACCTTTGTCACACAATTTCTGTAATGAATGTAATCGACTGAGATTGACGGCAGATGGTATGATCAAGCCTTGTCTATTGAGTGATCTCTTGATTGATGTAAAAAGCCCTTTGAGGAAAGGTGAAGATGTCAGACCATATATCGAACAGGCATTAAATCAAAAACCTCAAAGACATTATGTTTCTGAAGGCAAAAGTACTACTGCTGCTATGAGCACAATAGGAGGATAAATGCTTACACATTTAGATGATCAGAATCGTGGTCAAATGGTTGATATATCAGATAAAAGACCTACGATACGTACAGCAATTGCCCGCGGTTGTATACGATTAATACCAGATACAATAAATGCAATCAAAGAAATAAAGAATAATAAAGGTGATGTATTAGCAATTGCTCAGGTGGCTGCAATTCAGGCAGTCAAAAAAACTCCGGATTTTATCCCCATGGCACATCCGATATTGATTTCTAAAATAAATGTGGATTTTTATTTCAAAAAAGATCTTCTTTATTGTGAAGTTGAAGTAAAGTGCGAAGGTAAGACCGGTGTTGAGATGGAAGCATTGACAGGCTGTTCGGCAGGGCTATTGACCATATATGATATGTGCAAATCAATAGATAAGAGCATGACTGTAGAAAACATATATTTGGTCAAAAAAACAGGAGGAAAATCAGGTGATTATGAGCGAAAAGAAGAATTTTGAATATGCTGTGATAATTGCAAGTGATAGTCGTTCAAGTGGTGAAAAGATCGATTCATGTCTTGCTGCAATTGAAGAAACAATGAGTGATAATTACAAATTAAAAACTTCAAAAATAGTGCCTGATGATCTTGATAAACTGCAAGAAACTATGATTGAATTTGCTGATGATTTGAAAACACCTCTTATTTTAGTTTCAGGCGGAACAGGATTTAGTGCAAGAGATATTACGCCTGAAGCAACCCTTAAGGTAATAGAAAAAGAAACTCCGGGTATTTCAGAGGCAATTCGTTTATCTTCCAGAGAAAAGACTCCGTATTGGATGCTCTCCAGAGCTGTCAGTGGAATCCGCGGACAATCACTAATAATTAATTTGCCCGGAAGTCCAAAAGCTGTGCGCGAAAGCATAACAGCTTTTCTGCCGGCACTTGATCACGGACTTGAAATACTGTTAGGTGATTTTTTGCAGCATGGTTCAGAAGATTTTTCAAAACATTGAATTCACTAGCTGTATGTTAAAAAACTTTTTAATATACCGGTAAAAAGATAATGCTTAATTTCAAAAATTATTATGGTACGAGATAAATAATAACTGGAGGGAAATCGATGGCAAAAATTGTTTCCATTAATCGTTCCGATAAAAAAGGAATTATCAAAACACCTCAACAAAAAGGTCTTTTTATTGAAAATTTTGGCTTGCAAGATGATGCCCATGGTGGTAATTGGCATCGTCAAGTGAGCCTTTTAGGCATTGAATCAATCGAAAAAATGAAAAAAACGATTCCTTCTTTAAGCGATGGAGATTTTGCTGAGAATCTTACTACGGAAGGTCTTGTCTTGTATGAATTACCTATTGGCACTAAATTGCAGATCGGTGAGACAATCCAAGAGGTCACGCAGATAGGAAAATCCTGTCATACAGGTTGTGCAATAAAGCAACAGGTAGGAAATTGTATTATGCCGACAGAAGGAATATTTACTATTGTGATCAAAGGCGGTTGGGTTCATATAGGTGATGAAATAAAGATCTTGGAGGAAGAATGAGATTACTCAAAGTACAATCGCTTGATCAATCAGTTGAAACTATTCTCCAAACAATGGAGAGCCTCAACCTGAAAAGAATTGAAAATATACCTATCGATAAAGCCTTGGGAAAAATTCTGGCAGAGGATATTATTGCAAGAGAAAATATCCCTGCTTTTCGAAGAAGTACAATGGATGGTTATGCCGTGCAGAGCGGTTCAACAAATGGTGCTACACAAACAATTCCTGCAATTTTAGAACTGGTTGAAGAAATAGAAATGGGAAAGCAACCTAGAAAGAAGATCAATGCTTCAGAAACCAGTGAGATTTTTACAGGCGGAATGTTACCGGAGGGAGCAGATGCCGTAGTACCGGTAGAAAATACTGAGAAGATTGGTGGAAATTTCGTATCGATCTATTCTCCGGTTACATATTTAGAACATGTTGTAGATATAGGAGAAGATACAAACCAAGGTGAAGTATATTTCAGAAAAGGCACAATTATTACACCTGCCGTAGTAGCGGGAACAGTTAGTCTCGGTTATTTGAAAGTAGATGCATACGCACCTCTAACAGCCAGAGTTCTTTCTACCGGTGATGAAATATTGCCGCCTGATTCAATAATACCCCCCGGCATGACCAGAGATGTAAACAGTTATTCAATCAGTTCACTATGTCAAGATTTAGGGATTAAAGTAATTGAAAGAAAATTATTACCGGATGTAAAAAAGATAATTCGAGTTGAACTTGAAAAAACAGATGTTGATTTAATAATCATTAGTGGTAGCAGTTCTAAAGGAACAAAAGATTTTGTTCCGGCAATTATTGAACAGGAATTTAATCCAGGGATGTTGTTCCATGGTATTGCAATAAAACCCGGTAAACCGACAGGATTCGGAACAGATGGCAAGAAAATGATTTTAGGACTTCCGGGACATCCGGTCAGTGCTGTTGCGGTTTTTCTCGCAGTTTTTGCTCCCGCCTTTCGCCATTATTATGGCATACAAGATTCCAAAAAAATACCATGTTCAATCAGTCAAAGCATGCCTGCGACACCGGGCAGAACACTGATTCAGCTTGTTTCTCTTGAAGAAACTGTGACGGGTTGGGTATGTCATCCGATTTTTGGAGCTTCGGGTAACTTATCCACTTTAGCAAAAGCTGATGGTTATTTTGTAATAGATCAGCATGAAGAGGGGGTTGTTAAAGAGCAAAATGTCAATGTGACTTTATTTTCTCTTTAAAAATTTATGAATAGAAATATATATTTAAAAACCACACCTTTAGAAAAATCAAAAGAGATATTTTTTTCGCATCTAAAAGATTTTTTTAAGGATAAAAAAACGGAAACAATAGCTGTGCGAGAAGCTTTGGGAAGAATTACAGCAGAACCGATATATGCCAGATTGAGTTCTCCGGCTTTTCATAGCTGTGCCATGGACGGAATAATGGTACGAGCGAAAGATACAAAAATGGCCAGAGAACATGAGCCTTTAATTTTAAAAGATAATCAGTTTATACCTTGCGATACCGGAGATCCCTTGATTTCTCCTTATGATGCTGTTTTGATGGCAGAAGAATTATCTGAAGCTGAAGCAGGTGTCAAAATCTATAAATCGATTCACCCTTGGGAGAATGTCAGACCATTGGGTGAAGATATTATTGAACAAGATTTATTATTTCCTCAATCTCATGAATTAAAATCTGTCGATTTAAGTGTAATTTTAGCTGCCGGTATCCAAAATATAAGTGTCTATAAAAAACCTGCAATCGCAATTATTCCAACCGGTGATGAAATTGTATCGGGAGATGAGGCATTAAATATTGGAGAAATAATTGAATCAAATACGGCAATGTTTAAAGCAATGGCTCTTGAGTCCGGGGCAGAGTGCAAGATTTTCCCTATAATACCCGATCAGCTTCAGCAATTAGTAGAAATTGTAAAACAAGCAACTCAAGATTTTGATGTTGTGACAATAGTAGCAGGATCATCAGCAGGACGTGAAGATTTTACTGTAGAAGTTGCAAAAGAATTAGGTCAGGTTTTTGTGCATGGAATTGCAATCAGACCGGGAAAACCGGCAGTACTAGCTAAAATTAATGAAAAACCATTCATTGGACTTCCGGGTTATCCTGTGTCAGGACACATCGTATTTAACGAAATAATACGTCCTATTTTGTTGAAGAAAGGGCATCGTACAGTTGAACCTAATCCGGTTTTACAAGCAAAATTAACCCGACCGGCTGTATCTTCATTACAACATCAAGAATATATCCGAGTAAAAGTTGGAAAAATTAATGATACATATACAGCAACACCAATGGATCGTGGTGCGGGAGCATCAATGTCTTTGGCACAAAGTGACGGTTATCTGATTATACCTCAAGAATCTGAAGGCAATAATCGAGGTGAAGAAGTTACTGTACGATTGCATAGACCATTTAAACATAATCAGTTGGCCAATCGCATTGTAGTGATTGGTTCGCATGATATGGTCTTGGATGTAATCAATAACTTATTTGCTCAAGCAGGCAAAAATTCCAGTTTGATTTCATCTCATGTTGGATCTCTTGCAGGGTTACAAAGTCTACAAGCAGGAGAATGTCATGTAGCACCTTCCCATCTACTTGGTAAAGATGGTAGATATAACAATGAAGCAATGTCGCTCTTTTTTAAAGGTGAAAGAATGGCTGCAATCAATATTGTCGGCCGTAGGCAAGGAATTATACTGCCTAAAGGGAATCCTACTAAGATTGATAAATTAGAAGATCTACCGGGAAAAAGCATGACAAACAGGCAAAGAGGTGCAGGAACCAGAGTTTTATTTGATTATTTAATAACTCAAAAAGGTTTCAAACCGACTGATTTCATTGGCTATGAACGGGAGGTTACAACCCATTTGGCAGTTGCTTTAGCAGTGAAAAATGGAGATAGCGATTTCGGCATTGGAGTTGAATCAGCAGCAAATAAACTAAATTGTGATTTTGTTTATTTGGCTGATGAGGCATATGAATTTATTACATATGAAAAAAATCTTGAATTGCCGGCTATACAAGAACTGATTAGATTATTAAAATCCGATTTATTCAGGAATCAGATTAAGGTTCTTGGTGGATATGAAACATCCGGAAGCGGGAATGTTCGAATCTATAACGCTTAAATGTTAAAATAAAGTAAGGATGTAATTGCTTGTTTAAAGATTGTTTTAAACAAATAATTGCAACAATCTGTATTAGTTGAAAAAATTATTCAGAAAGAAATTGGAGGGATTATGAAACAAAAGCGTATTTTAGCTGTACTACTAGCATTAATTATGATTTTTGCAGCTGCTTGCGGTGATACCGAAAAAGCAGACAGTACAGAAACAGAAGAAGTTAAA
>JAAYKK010000071.1 GCA_012522435.1 Clostridiaceae bacterium
TAAAATATATGCTTCAATTTGTCGTCTGCGATATGGAATCAATATTATGCACCTCTTTTCTTGCTCGAATATATTATATTTATATTATTCAACTCCATGAAAACAAGGATTGCATACATTAAAAACAGGGATCATATCCTTGGAAAACGGAGGTTTTGTTATCGAAAGAATAAAATTAAAAACTTTCTTCTTTATCAATAGCTGTCTAATTCTATATAACATATTTTTAAGGGATGATATATACAAAAGGGGATGCATTATGACTTTAAGAAAAACAGCAATCAAGATTATTTGTTTCTTATGTCTATTGTGCTTTGTCGGTTGCAAACAAATGATAGCCGATACAGATTATACAGATAAGCAAACAACTAACGCAAACACGGATTATTTGAATAAGCAGACAACTGATGCCGGTACTGATTCAGTGAATAAGCTGACAACAAATAAGGAAAGCAAAACAAAAATTTTTGAATTAATGATACTCAAGACGGAATTATACTAGAGGATCTTGTCCAGAGTATAGAAATGCTCGGTAAAACAGCTACAGAGATTGGTATTCCAAGAGAAGTTATTAATATCAAAAGCGAATTCTATATACACACGTACATTGATGGGTATATATTCGGAACTCAGAATTACGGTGTATTGCATTTTGATAAAAAAAGATGGTCAGGATGATTATCTTACGAAAAGCATATGGATACATATCAAAAATGTGGGATATGCCGGATGCAAAAGTCAACTCTCTGAAAAAAACGGCAACCTGGTTGAAGAGAGTGAAGAGCCTTTCGTTAAGATCGATGGGGGAGCTGTGAAGTGGCGTCTATCAGTTTCAGGATGTAGAGATAAAGCTCTCTTCCACAAGTCAAAGAGACTATACAGAAATAAGAATAGAAAAATTTACTAATTAGACTAAAGCTGAAATCCTATTTTTTATTATGCGAAATAGATAGCATAATTTCACGGTCGTTTTTTCTTAATCACATAAGTAATGCTGTTACAATAAAATAGTGGTATTTTTATATTCCCTGAAAAATCCGGAAGAGCAGTGGGATTGTTAATACTATAAATTAATTATCCCCAATATTATTGAATCTGTTATAAAGATTTGCTTGCTTTCATGTTGCAAATTGACAAGAAGGGAATCATGTGATATATAGGCAGCGTTTTTTATCGAGAATTTGCAAAATTCAATAATATCTTAAAATGGCTATAAAAGATAAGGTTTATTATGGTATTAATAAATCATATGACAATAATATTACTAAAACTTGACTTAACAACTCTAATATATGCAATATAAATACAACCAATTATTAAGTTTTTAATTGAGATTTATTAGACAAAACATACAAAAGTAAATAATGTGGTTGTTTAGCGCGATACATCTTGGATGTTTTGAGATTAGTGAAGTTTATTTCTTAAAGAATAATTACAATACCTCTAATTACAAAAACTATTGGTCACGTGGTTTGTAGAAATTATAAAAAACTTCGCAGAGTAGACCACACTACCTGTCGAACGCAATGTGTAAGGAGATGCTATGAGAAAGAATACAAATTTTCGCAGAGTTTTCATTCTAATGATTACTGCATTTTTGTGGGTTTCGTCCTTTAACGGTTTTGTTTTTGCAGGAGAATTACCTACAGAAACTGAATTAGATGAAAGAGTTGTAGAAGAAACACAAGTTGAAGACGAACAGATTATAGTTTCAGATACAGAAACTCAACCAGCTACGGAAAGTGATCCGGTAGTTGAGTCTGATACCATTCTAGATGACAATATAGAAACTAGTACTGAAACTGAGTCGGAAGTAGAAACAGAAGCCGAAGGTGAGACTGATGACCCTACAAAAGTAGAACCACAGTCGGAAGACAAAAAAGATATTGCCACTCAAGATATCATGAGTGATAATGTTGAGATTGGTGACTTTATTGTCAGTTTAGTAAATTCTAAAGCGTACACGTCTCAAGAATTAACCGTAAAAATTGCACTCGAAATCAAAAATGTTTTACCAGGCTACGACTTATCTGGATCGATGATTAAAATTAAAGTTCCCAATAAACATTTAGATAGTCTAAAAGCGGGAGATATTCCAGATTCGACATACGTAATCGCTGATGATGGAGAAATGCGTGTTATTACATATACTTTCACTGATCTTTCTACGTCAACATTCGATTTTTCAGTATTTTTAAAAACAGAAAATTATAATACTCCTGATAATTTTGTAGTACCGGTTACAGCAGAACTCATTACTCCGGATGGCAAAACATTCAATAGTAATCAATTGGATATTGAACACCATACAGCTGAGCTTAATGACCATAATTTTAGAATTAATAATGTTGCTATTGATAATGCGTTACATTTTGGTGGAATACAAGATGAAATTAACTTGACGTATATTAGTGAAACCGGTGCATTTCCTCTCATCTATACGTATGGTTTTAAAACTGAAAATATAGCATCAGGTGGAGAATATGACGGTTCCAGAGTTTATAGTAAGAGAGAAGTCACTATCAATCTTCCAACATATACCGATTATGATGATGTTGAGCGTGTGGCGATCATTGATGATACAAGGACTCCAGGCTGGACTCTGTCTCCGGATGGTAAAACAGCAACCTATATCGAAGATTTCCCTTTAGAAACTAAAAGTAGACGCACCTATAATTCATATGATGGACAAGCAGTATTAGCTCTAAAGTTTCCCGGAGCACAAGCAGATGGAATAGTTCAATTCAAACAGACTTTGTCTGTTAAGTTCATTCCCAAAGATGCAACAGATTATGAATTAGCTAATTTACCCGTTGTAACATTTCCGGAGAAAACGATCAGGCTCACCACGAAAGTTAAGTCACCGCAATTATCAAAAAATGCGCCAAGGACAATGATTGATCAACTGAGCGCTAAGCAGAAAGAGGTCAGTTGGTATACTTATTTCAGAAATACAGACTTAAATCTTCCAATGACAGATATGGTTATAGAAGATTATGAGCTTGATCCTTTGATGAAATTCGTCCGATTGAGATTTGATACTTCTGCAACAGATTTCATTGGTTTGGATGGACAGCCGGGTAAGGTTAACATCGTTGCCTCTACACCGGAGGGTGATGTAATAATCGCTGAGAATATCGATCCTATCGAAAATAAAAACTTTGATATACCTGAGAATACCACTTCAGTAAAAATATTAGCAGTTGAGGGTAGCATCGTTAAACCTGGTGGAACTTTCAGAATGTATTTCGATACGCTGCTAAAAGATCCTGCTGGAACAACCTACAAAGCAGGCGAGACTGAAAAGTTTGAAAACAAAGCAAAAGCCAGTGGGAAATTATATGAAAGTGACCTGGATTTAGCCATTACTCTTCCAAATACTAGCGTTGTGCAGCATCAGCAGTTCCTTCCTTATGGCCCTGCCGTTTATATTGAAAAGAAAAGTTCAGTAGCACAAGCTCTGCCCGGTGATAAAATTGAATTTACCGCAAAAATTAAATCAACAATTAATACTAGAATTTTTGAGCCGGATGCGCTGGAAAATCCTGTTATACTCGATTTGTTGCCTCCTGGGATGGTATTCGCAGATAGCCAGCCAAGTAATCATATTACATATAAAGATTCTGTAAATGAAGGTGTTTTCAATGATACTCCGGAGATTATTAATAATTACAAGGATACCGGAAGAACGGCTCTAATTTGGCGTGGAAACGGAACAAAATCTTTAGCAGGATCTGGAGAGCTTGAATTTGCAACTATTCGCTTTAATGCAATGACTAATCTTGATATGTACGATGGAGAGAATACGAACGAGATTTTCCTTGGGTGGTCGAATAACAATACGGAACTGACAGATCCTCAACAGATTGGTATCTTTGATGGCTTGGTGCCTGATACTTTAGGAATTAGCGGATCTGGCAAAGTCCTGACCAGAAGCACAGCACAGTTGATATTTTCTCCACCTGCAATGCTGAGGCCTAGAAAATTTGTTCAGGGTGACCTTAACAGCAACCCTATAATTGGTCATGGCCAAGCTAAGATTGGTGGAAGGGCAACATTTACCCTGGAGGAAGACAATCGCACTACAAATAACATAACGGATTTAATAGTCATGGATGTCCTGCCGCGTAAAGGTGTGGCATCTAGTGATTACGACCTCTATCTGTCCGCAGCGGCTACTGCCCAGGAAAGTTATGATGTCGCATATGCAACCAAAGAGCCAGAGATATCAGCGGCATGGTTAAGAAATGATGCTAATTGGGGCAGTTTGCCTACTGATCTAAAAAAGGTTACTGCTATTCGCTTTAAGTTAAAGTCAGGCAGTGAATTGGTATCTAATGAAAAACATAGCTTTACAGTACCAGTAGACGTTCCTCAAGATGCTACTTTAACAAGCGGCTTGCAAGCAAATAACCGCATGTATACTAATGTCTCAGGTTCAGATAACTTACTTATTTCGAATGCATATCTTGATCTATATACATATAATGTTAAAGGTAGAGTCTTCAACGATTTAAATGGTGATGGTATTTACCAAAATAATGAAACACCTTTAGAAGGCATAACAGTTCGCTTGCTTAATGCAGATGGAACGCCGGCAACCCGTAGTGAAATTACAACTGTTACGGATAGCCAAGGTGCTTATGAATTAGTTAGTCATCAATCCGGTGATTTCAAAGTCGCATTTGATATTCCAGAAAATTTCGATTTAACAATTATTCCTGATGGGGCAATTGGCAATGTTAATGCCAACCATGCATCTAAAGTGGGAGATCTGGTTGTCACGGACACCTTTAATCTAGCGTTTGCTCCGGGATCATCTACTGTGCGAAATGCTGGAGTTTATAGTAATAATATAAGCATCACAGCGACCAAAGTTTGGGCTGAAATACCTGAAGAAGTAACAACTTTCCCGAAAGCAACGATTTCGTTGTACCAAAATGGAGTAGCTTATGGCACCCCTATCGTGCTGACCGCGACCGGTAACGGAGAGCAAGAAGCCAAGTGGGAGAACTTACCTAAATTTGCTGAAGACGGTTCAGAGTTTGTTTATACAGTAAAGGAAACAGCACTTTCAAACGGTTATGCCAGAACAGTAAGTGACGATGGATTAACCATTACAAATACTTATGATGGTATAACAGATAATACTGATCCTGAGAATCCGACAACAGCAGAAACTACTTTAACAGCGACAAAAGTCTGGAAACGTGTAGAAGCTACAGATCCTTTGCCGGAAAGTGTCAATCTCCAATTGATACGTGAACAAGGTCAAGATCAGATTGACTTAGGTCAGAAGGAAGCAACAGAAGCTGCTGAGTGGAAAGTCACCTGGGATAATCTGCTTGCATTCGCACCGGACGGATCAAGATATATCTATACGGTAAAAGAACCGGTTGTTCCTAATGGTTATAAACTTACTGATGAAGGTAAGCTTGATAATGGGTATACTGTGACCAATACATATTATGGTAATTTCGAAAATGGTGAGTCCTTCAATTTCTTCTTACGCATGAATAAAGAATATATTGATGCTGATGGCAACTATCTACCAACAGTTAATAAACCAAAGGCGGAGCTATCCCTCTATTTCTCGGACGGAAACCCTGTATTATATCCTACTAAGCCCATTGTGATTAAAACAAATCATCAAGCATCTTTCACATCTTTAAAATTTTATGGTACGAATGGAGAAATAATTGAATATGTAATGGAAGAGACCGGTGTACCTAACGGCTACGAATTTGTTGAAATAACCTCAGAATTAAGTGAAGGAAAATATCCCTCAGGTACTCTCATAAAGTACTTGGATTTGACAGCCATAAACCGCTATACAGGAGGCGAAGCACAGACGGTGACAGCGACCAAAGTTTGGGATAATATCCCAGACGGAACGACATCTTTCCCGAAAGCAATAATTATGCTATATCAAGATGGAACAGAGTTTGGCACAGCAATTGAATTAACTGCAGAAGGTAACGGTGAGCAAGAAGCTAAGTGGGGGAACTTACCTAAATTTGCAGCGGATGGTTCAGATTTTGTCTATACAGTAAAAGAAACCAAGATTCCGGATCAATACGATATGACGGTGAGTGAAGACGGTCTTGTAATCACTAATAAATATAATGATACACAGGAAACTGATCCGACTACTACACCTCCAACAGAAACAGTCGAGGTTACAAGTTCAACAACCACGAAAGAAGCTACCGGAGCACCACGTACCGGTGAATTGGGAGCTCAATTCACAGTTTTAGCAACTGTATTGTTAGCATTATCAGCTATATTGTTCGCAGTTCAGATGAAACTTAGAAAAAACAGATTTTCATCTAAATAAGATTAAACCTAAAGACTAAAAGTCTTTAATCTACATGAGAAGAGCTGACCTCAAAAAACTTGAAGTCAGCTCTCTTTTATTTGTCTATTATTCACTAAAAAACAATCTAAAATTAACAAAGATTATTGTTGTTATAGCAAACATTTTAAATTAAAATATAATTAAATA
>JAAYKK010000072.1 GCA_012522435.1 Clostridiaceae bacterium
AATCGTGATCTAGCCTGGTCAAGACAAAATCTTCTTGATCGGCATTCCAATTCATAGCATAGAGATCTCTCTCACCTTGTCTGTTGCCGACAATAAACGTCGGTAATCCACCTAGCTCTCCTCCCCAAAGTGCATGCAGGAAAGGTAATTCTTCAGCATGATGATAAATTTCTCTCCAACCATCTTCTTCTTCTTTAAAAACATATAAATTTTTGCCGTGGAAAGGGGCAAATACCATATATTCAAGCTTGCCATCACCGTCAATATCGCAAGCTCTAACATCACTACTTGCCATATCAAGCAATTGTTCAACTTTCCAATCATCAGCTTGATTTTCGGGTGGTGTTACACGAAAAATCCCGTCATCAGCAGCTATCAAACTTGTTTCTACACCTTGATAAACATGTCTTGTATACCCGTGATTTCTGGTTAATCCGTCTTTAATTACTTCAAACTCTAACGGTTTTCCTTGGTTTAAGTCATACTGACTCAAGTCATCAGGTAATTCACAGACATTTATTTTTCCGGGATGATTCCAATCTTCTTTGAATTCATGATCGGATTTTAGGGTACAGGCAATGATATAGCTTTTACCGTTACGAGTTAAGATATCAAAACGATGCACAAACGGTAATTCGCAAAGTTCAGTCACTTTCCAAGAATGATCCTCGGTCAAATCTTTGACCGGCTCCCCTTCTGAGTCCACAGGTGTTGCCAAAACTAAACGGGCATCCGCCGAATTATTCGGAGAATAGAATTTATGTGTTGCAAGAAAAGCTCCATTACCGTTAGGAACCTGGATCATAGTCATAACTCCACCCGGTTCAGTCCAAACTGTCTCAAGAAAATTGCCGTCCAAGTCAAATCTTTGACATTCGCCTTCTTTTTCCGTAGCCACTACAAATGATCTGTCTGCTCCGGATTTAAGTAGACCTATCGCATAACATAAATTCAACTCAGCTATTGATTTTTTTTCTACAGTAATCATCTATTAATTCCCCATTCATTATTCTTAAAAAACTTGATCCAATTTTTCGCGCAAGAATTGAGCAGCAAATTCTACATCCTTTAACCAGTCTTCTTGTCCGACATACCAAAACTCTCCCACAAAGGAACGAACTCCTAAATCAGACAGACACTCTATATTTTTGACAAATTCTGTATGGCCTGTACCGAAAGGAATTTCTCGATAGTGACCTGGCTTAGTTTCTTTGAGGTGTGCAGCAAAAATATTGCCTCTGCCTTTTTCTAAATCAGAATTTACTTCATGTCCGTATAGCTTAGCGGAATTAGTTAAATTACCGATATCCGGATAAACTCCCAACCAAGGATTTTGGACTAGATCAACATAATGCATTGACTTTTCTACGGTATCCATAAATGATGTTTCCATCGTTTCAAATCCAAGTGCTACTTCTTTTGAAGCAGCATACTCAGTCAATTTTTTTAAATTTTCTGCAAATAGAGCTTCCGTTTCCTGATCACCTTCATCATAGTAAACGTCATAACCGGCTAATTGAATTAAACGAATTCCCATATCACTCGCTAAATCAACTGCTTTATAACCAATTTCCATGCCTCTTTTTCTTGTTTGATCATCTTTACTTCCCAAAGGATATTTACGATGACCGGATAAACAAATTGAACGTAAAGGAACACCTGCGGCCTGCGTCAGTTGAACCATTTTTTGTCTATCTTCCAAAGACCAATCTAGACGTGATAACCTTTCATCAGTTTCATCAATACTAAATTCGATAAAATCAAATCCGCAATCTTTGGCAATTTTAAATCGTTCCTCCCAACTTAAATCATTCGGAAGTGCTTTTTCATATAGGCCTAATTGATATTTGCTCATGACGTCCTCGCTTTACTCGTCCTTTTGAATATCTTCTAAAGCAATCATTTCTTCGCCAAAACCACCCTCAATTGCTTCTTCTATTTTTTTCAAATCTTCGACTTCATTCTCGCCTTCAACTTGAATTACAATTTTTGAACCTTGTTTAATTCCGGCACCAATCAACATCAAAACACTTTTTGGATTAATTACTTTATCTCCAAAAAGAAACTTGATCTCAGAACTCATCTGTGCGCACATTTGGGACAATTCTGTTGCAGGTCTTAAGTGCAAACCTGTTTTATTTCTAATATAAATTGTTGATTCAACCATTTTAATTTTTCTCCTATTCTTAATTGGTTTTGCTCTCAATTTTTGAGATTTTTCTTATTATTCTTTTAGAGTTACATGTAATATTATATCTAACCTATTAGTATACGGATTGAACAGACTGAATTTGTTCTTTTTTCAACAAATCTCAGTGATCAATATCTCCTCCTTCCGAAACTTATTTAATAAGCTCTACTCCATACCTAAAAGATCATAAACTTCTTTAATAGTTCCACTAGCCAATACTTTTTCAGCTAATTCCTGAGCTTTTACAAAATTAAGATTTCTTATCTTTTCTTTAATAATTGGTGTTTCGCTTGCCGCCATACTATATTCGTCCAAGCCAAATCCTAATAAAACTTCGGTAATGTTTTGATCTGAAGCAAACTCACCACACATACCAACTTCAATGCCCTCTGCATTTGCAGCTTTAATAACCTGATTAATTGCTCTAAGCACTGCCGGATGGAATGAATCATAAAGATGTTCTATTCTCTTATTGCCACGATCCACTGCCAATACATATTGTGTAAGATCATTTGTTCCAATACTGAAGAAATCAACAACCTTTGCCAGTTTATCTGCTATCATCACAGCTGCAGGGGTTTCAATCATAATACCTACCGGAACATCTGCTTTGTACTCAACACCCTCTGCTCTCAATTCTGCTTTGCACAAATCTATTATTTTATTAACCTGATCAACTTCTTCCACGGAAATAATCATTGGAATCATTATTTTGATCGGACCATAGACGGCAGCTCTGAGAAGCGCTCTCAGTTGAGTTTTAAAGACGTCGATTTCTTCCAAACACATCCTGACTGCACGCCAGCCCAAAAATGGATTCTCTTCAGCCTCGAACTCATAATAGGGCAACTCTTTATCTCCACCGATATCGAGTGTTCGGATAATGATTTCATTATCAAGCGCCTCTACTGCACTCTTATAAGCTTCGAATTGTTCTTCTTCACTCGGGAAATCTTTATTTTCCATAAAAAGAAATTCTGTACGGAACAGACCCACGCCATTTATTTTATATTCCATAGCATGTTGTATCTCTTCTGCTGATCCGACATTCGCATAGACTTTTAGCTTTTTACCATCTTCGGTAATTACAGGTAAATCAACACGTGCTGCTATTTGTTCTTTTAAAACAGCTTCAGCTTCAGCTTTTTCCAATAATTGGGTTCTAATTTGAGCTTCAGGATTGATATAAATATCGCCGCTTTCCGCATCAAACAAAATAGTATCACCACTTTGAACATTTTCTAAAATAGTTGATGCACCTACCAAAGCGGGTAAGCCAAGACTTCTGGCAATTATCGAAACGTGTGAAGTTACACCACCTTTTTCTGTGATAAATCCTTTTACATAATCAAAGTTCATACTGGAAGTATCTGAAGGTGTAAGATCTTCGGCAATAATAATTACTTCTTTTTGAATGTGGTCTAAACCGCCAAATTCTTCGCCTTGCAAAGCAGCCATAAATCGAGCTCCAACATCTTCAATATCAGTTGCTCTTTCTTGCATATATGCATCGTCGATCGCAGACATCATAGCACTAAACTCTTGAATCGTATTTTCCAGTGCCAGTTCAGCATTTTGTTTTTCATCTTTTATTTTACTAATAACCGCTTCTTTTAAAGCTATGTCATTAGCAATACTTAAATGTCCCGCAAAAATTGCAGACTCTTCAGCAAGCTCATTTAAATCTTCAGATACTGCATTGACGGCATCTTCAAAGAACTTAAGGTTGTCTTGGATCTCAAATTCATCTCTTAATAAATTTTGGGATGCTTTCAATTCTGTTTTTTCATAAACAAATGCTTCTGCTTCTGCAATGCCCCGAGTAAAAGTTCGCTGAACTTTTATATGTTTCATAAGCTCCTCCTTTATTCGCACTCTGTTCTGTTAAGTTAAAAATTAAAAAGAGATCTGAAAAGCCTCTGGTAGAATGTTCTTGAACAACCACACTTACCTCCGAGAAAGGACAATTCAGATCTCTATGAAAAGTATATCAAATAATTC
>JAAYKK010000073.1 GCA_012522435.1 Clostridiaceae bacterium
CCATCCAAAACATTTACTACTTCGAATTCAATTTTACCTTCGTTGTCTCGTGAGATTCCGTCACGACCGCCTACATTTTTAAATACTGTTTTGTAAATTGACATAATTTGCTCCTTTCAGATTATTAATTAAAATTTATTAGTTTTTCATCAAAATAATCTATTCGAACTTGTTTATTGTTTTAAATATAACATATAGATCTGCAATAAATGTCAAAAAGCAGCAGAACTATGTAGACTGTGTCATATGCAACAATTTGTCACTCTTATATAAAAGTGATAGGCTGAACTGGATTTATTAATAAAAAAACGAGGCTATTAGAATGCAATTAGAAGCTATATTATTTGACTTCGATGGAACTTTATTCGACACAATTCCTTTAATTGTTGAGAGTTATCAATATGTGTACAAAAAATTCAATAAACGTTTTCACTCGGCAGAAGAGATAAAAGCCGGCATCGGATTACCTTTAGAAGAGGTATTGATCGGCGAATATCCGGATGATGGTGCAGAGATGTTGCAAGAATATCTGAATTTTAATAATCAGCATTCAGCTCATCGCTATGGCATATTTTTAGGAATAGGCCCAATGTTGGATGATTTACGTGAAATCGGCATTCCACTAGGTATAGTAACTGCGAAACGTTATGATAATGCGAAGGTTACACTTGAAACTTCAGGTTACCGTGAACATTTTGACAGCCTAGTCACCAAATACGATACTGATATCCATAAACCGAATCCGGCACCTCTAAATTTAGGCATGGAAAGGCTCGGCCTATCTGATCCCAGCAAAATCATGTACGTTGGAGATAGTATTTTTGATGTTCAAGCTGCAAAAAATGGTAACTTTATTTCAGTTGCAGTTGATTGGACACAAATAACTCCGGATAAATTAAGAGCACAAGAACCTGAAATTTGGCTCAACAACCCACAGGAATTGGTTGAGCTGGGCAAGAAGTATTTTGTTAATTAATCTGAAATCCAGATAAATTAATAACATATTAAGGGTGTTTGCTATAACTTTACTTGAGAAATCATTCGATTCATATATAATAAATAAGTTATGGAAGAATGAAGGTTGCTGAAGAACATTCCGAACTAGCTAGAAAAATTATATATAAATATATAAGATATTCTAAATTTGATAAGGTGAAAAACATATGAGCTTAAAAAAATCCAGAAAAGAAGAAGAAGCTTGGAAATCAGATCAGGTACGAAAAAAACGTAAAGAGCGCCTGGCGAAGATGAAATCGAAAGATGGCTACAAAAAGCCGATACGTGATAGCAATAGGATTGTGCGTGTTGTGTCAATTCTTTTGGTAGTTGCAATTGTATTGGGATTTGGAGTTTGGTTTGCATTACAAAACGGTCTGCGACAAAAATATACCAAAGCCTTTACTGTGCGTTATGATGCCGAAGCAACTGATACTGAGACAGATCAAGTCGAAGCTCAAGCAACTGATGAAACTGAAACAAAAACTGCAACCGGTAACAAAATTGGTGACGTGACATTAGCAGAAGCCAATATATTGCTGGGTTTGGTGAGTCAACAATATCTTCAAGGCGGAGCATTCAGCCAACAAGGTCAAGATGCATTAAGCCAGGATTCAATGTTTAATCCCGAAGGTACTTTACGTGATGACTTTTTGTTAAGTGTAGAAAATGAAGCAAGAAATAGCACGTATTTTTACTGGAAAGCCAAAGAAGAAGGTCTTACTCTGGATGATGCTGATCGTGAATCAATCGACAATGTAATTAGCCAATATGAAGCTATTGCTAGTCAAGGCCAAGTTACACTTAATCACTATTTAGGCGTAATGTTCGGTCCGGGAGTTACGGAATCAGTTTTCAGAGACTTTATGGAAAAAAGCAATCTGGGCAACAAATATGTTCAACAGGTATTTAGCACATTCACTCACGATGCAGATGAGATCTCAGCAATCTATGATGAAAATCCTGATTCATACAATGAAGTTAATTATCGCAGTTATTTATTTACCGGTAATGATGAAGAATCTCCCGCTGTTGATCCGACGGTACCACAAGCCCAACCTGAAGTTGATCTGGAAGCAGCGAAGACCGAGGCAGATGAATTTGTAGATTCATTAAGTGATGAAGCGTCGTTCAAGATTGAACTTGATAAATTAGGTCTGGGAACTCAAGAAGGACAAGATCCGGATGCAGATCTGACTTTAACTAAAGGTGGATTGAAAAATTATATGTCACCTGAAATGGGCGAATGGCTGTTTGCTGAAGAACGCCAAGCTGAAGATGTGACTGTTTTGGAAGAAGCCGGTGGTTATAGGGTAGTTATGTTTTTAGAAAAATATAAACCTGTGCAAATTGGTAGCTATGATTCTCGTCATATTTTAGTTTTAATCGATGAGAATGATCCTGAAAAATCGGATGAAAAATCCAAAGCTAAGATAGAAGAAATTCTAGCAGAATACCGGTCAGGTGAACAAACAGAAGAAGCTTTTGCCGAATTGGCCAAAGAATATTCTGAAGATCAAGGTTCGGCAGCTAATGGCGGTTTGACCGAAAAAATAGCACCAGGACAATTTGTTCCGGAATATGAAGAATATTGTATGGATCCGGAACGTAAACCGGGTGATGTTGAAATAGTAAAAACTACTTACGGTTATCATTTGATTTATTTTATCGAGAGTCAAGAACGCTGGTATGCTTCAATTGAACAAGAGTTATTACGTGCTGATCAACAAGAATTCTTGAGTGAAGTAAATTTACATACTAATATTACTCAAGAAAAAGGGATCAAATATTTTGGGAAACCATAATTAAATATACATAATACGGCCAATTTCAAAGCTTGGAAATTTTATCAATATTACATATATGCGTACAGCGAACTGCAGAAATGAGAATCTTGCTAAAAGAACAAGCTAAATTGGCCAAAAATATATCGATCATGCAGGTCGGCTCCAAAATAAATATATTGACCCGGATCGGTTTCGCTGCAAAAGTCTAACAAATAAACTTGAGAAAAAAGACTTATTTTTCGTGTTGACACAAAAAAACAGACATGATAGAATACTCTACCGTGTCGCTGTTTACGCAGAATTAAGTTTTCTTGTGAAATAGTCAATCAAAATGACTTGAATTACAGTCATTATATCATTTAAAGCAGTACAGTCAAGAAGTCAATACTTGAGCCTGTACATACCACGTTTATGTGGTGATTTCGAGAGGTGATTATTGATGGTAAAGCCCGTTCAATATGGACGAGTTGAGAGAATGTCATATTCTAAAATCAATGAAGTTCTTGATATTCCAGACTTAGTTGAAATTCAAAAAAGTAGTTATCAATGGTTCCTGAATGAGGGTATTCGAGAAGTCTTAGACGGCATCTCACCCATTCGGGATTTTTCTGGTAATATCGAGCTGACATTCTTAGAGACCGAATTTGATACAACACAACCTACCTGGCCGGTAGAAGAATGCAAAACCCGTGATACAAATTATGCAGCTCCCATGCGTGTAATGGTAAGATTGCATAACAAAAGAGAAGATGTTGTCAAGGAACAACAGATTTATATTGGCGAATTCCCGATCATGACTGATACGGGTACCTTTATCATTAACGGTGCGGAGAGAGTCATTATCTCTCAATTGGTTCGTTCACCCAGTGCTTATTTTGCTCAAGGTAAAGATAGAAATAATATTGATGTTTATACGGCACAAATGATCCCTAATCGCGGTGCATGGCTTGAGTATGAAACTGATGGTAATGGGCTTGCTTGGATTCGTGTTGATAGAACGAGAAAATTCCATATAACGATCTTTTTAAGGGCTTTAGGGTTTGGAACCAACAAAGAATTGATAGATCTATTTGGTGATGAAGATGTACTTCTGGCAACTATGGAAAAAGATGGTTGCAATAATCAAGAAGATGGCTCACAAGAAATGTTTAAAAAGCTTCGCCCGGGCGAAGTTTACACAGCCGAAGGTGCAGCAACTTACTTAAACAATATGTTTTTTGATGCCAATCGTTATGACTTGGCACATGTCGGAATCTATAAGTTAAATAAAAAGCTTGCTCTGAGCAGAAGATTGCTCAGTCATCGTTTAGCACAAACCGTTGTTGATAAAAATGGCGAAATTATTGCAATGGAAGGAGATGTTGTTTCTCTTGAGGTTGCAGAAAAGATTCAAAATGCAGGTGTTAATAGTATAGATATAGTTCCTCTCAGACGCGAAGGACATTCAATTATTGAACAAGAGAAGAGTTTTAGAGTTCTCGGAAATAATACAGTTGATGCTCTGGAATACCTGGTAAATCGTATGCCTGAATTGGATTTTTCAGAATTGGATTTGGCAGAACTAGGAATCATAGAAAAAGTCTATGTTCCGGTTATTGATGAACTTATTGCCGAGGCTGAAGAATCTGATGAACCGTTAGAAACATTGAAAGCGGGTCTTAAAGCTTCTAAAGCTGAGCTTTGTCCTTATCATCTGACAATAGATGATATTGTTGCCAGCATTTCTTATTTCTTAGGCTTACGTTACGGCATAGGGCACACTGATGATATTGATCATTTAGGTAATAGAAGAATCCGTTCAGTTGGTGAATTATTGCAAAATCAAATGCGAGTTGGTTTTACCAGAATGGAACGTGTTGTACGTGAGAGAATGCAGGCAATGCAAAACATTAACGAAGCAACACCTAAACAGATTATCAATACGAGACCGGTTAGTGCGGCAATCAAAGAATTCTTTGGTTCATCACAATTGTCTCAATTCTTGGATCAACCGAATCCTTTGGCAGAACTAACGCATAAGCGTCGTCTGTCTGCACTAGGACCGGGTGGATTATCCCGTGAGAGAGCAAACTTTGAAGTTCGTGACGTTCATTCATCTCACTATGGCAGAATGTGCCCGATTGAGACTCCTGAAGGACCTAATATTGGTTTAATTAACTCTTTGGCAACTTATTCCAGAGTAAATCGTTATGGTTTCTTAGAAACACCTTATCGTGTTTACGACAAGGAAAAGGGAATTGTTAGTGAAGAGATTCGTTACCTAACAGCCGATGAAGAAGATTATTATAATATTGCTCAGGCAAATGAAGAATTGGATGCAGAAGGCAGATTTGTTAATGAAAGAATATTCTGCCGCTACCGAGATGAATTTTTGGAATTATCTGCTGATGAAGTCGATTATATGGACGTCTCGCCAAAACAATTGGTTTCTGTTGCGACCTCTTTGATTCCTTTCTTGGGTAATGACGATGCTAACCGTGCTTTGATGGGCTCAAACATGCAGCGTCAAGCTGTTCCTTTAATTAAACCGGAATCACCCACCATAGGTACCGGAATGGAATATAGAGCTGCTAAAGATTCAGGTGTATGTGTTGTTGCAAGACATGACGGTGTTGTGAGCTTTGTAGGTTCAAATGAAATCAGAGTTCGCGAAACTGATACCAACGATGAATATTCATATGATCTTTTAAAATATAAACGTTCCAACCAAGGAACTTGTACTAATCAAATACCTTTAGTGAGGATCGGAGACCAGGTCAATCAAGGAGATATTTTAGCCGATGGTCCTTCGACAGACAACGGAGAACTTGCTCTTGGTAAAAATGTCTTAATCGGATTTATGGCATGGGAAGGTTATAATTACGAAGACGCGGTTTTAATCAGTGAACGTTTGGTCCAAGATGACGTATACACTTCAATCCACATTACTGAATATGAATGTGAAGCTAGAGATACTAAACTAGGTCCTGAAGAAATTACTCGTGAAATTCCAAACGTGAGTGACGAAGCTCTCAGCAATCTGGACGAAGAGGGAATTATTAGAATAGGTGCAGAAGTTCAAGCTGGGGATATCTTAGTAGGTAAGATTTCTCCGAAAGGAGAAACCGAATTGACTCCTGAAGAACGACTCTACCGCTCAATTTTCGGTGAAAAAGTTAGAGAAGTCAGAGATACTTCAACTAAGGTTCCTCATGGTGAAGCCGGTGTAGTAGTTGATATTAACGTATTTGAACGTGATCAGGGAGATGAACTCAAACACGGAGTAAATAAACTGGTCCGTGTTTACGTAGCTCAAAAGAGAAAGATCTCCGTCGGTGATAAAATGGCAGGTAGGCACGGTAATAAAGGTGTTATTTCCTTAATTTTGCCACAAGAAGATATGCCTTATCTGGAAGACGGTACACCGCTGGATATCGTGTTGAATCCGCTGGGCGTACCTTCAAGAATGAATATCGGTCAGCTACTTGAGGTTCATCTTGGCATGGCTGCCCAACAACTGGACTGGAAAGTTGCAGTACCTGTATTTGATGGTGCAAATGAAAAAGATGTGGTTTCGGCCTTGAAAGAAGCCGGTCTAAGTGAAGATGGCAAAATGGTTCTTTACGATGGACGTACCGGAGAACCTTTTGAGAACAAGATTACTGTAGGTATCATGTATTACCTTAAACTGAACCACTTGATAGATGATAAAATTCATGCTAGATCAATCGGACCTTATTCATTGGTTACGCAACAACCTCTGGGTGGTAAGGCTCAATTTGGTGGACAACGTTTTGGTGAGATGGAAGTTTGGGCACTTGAAGCATACGGTGCGAGTTATACATTGCAAGAAATGCTCACAGTTAAATCAGACGATATTCCCGGACGTACCAGAACTTATGAGGCGATCGTCAAAGGACAGAACATACCTGAACCTGGTGTGCCTGAGGCTTTCCGTGTTCTAGTTAAAGAATTACAAAGTCTTGCCTTAGATGTGAAGATTTCTTCTGCTGAAGAAGAAGTCGAGGTTGAGGAAACAATTGTCTCGGAAGAACCTTCGGATATTTCTCGTGAACAAATGGAGGAATTATTCGGTGAGTCGACCACGGACGGATTGGAAGAAGCCGGTTTCATGTCCGGCGTTTTACAGCAAGACGGTTCACTTGGTGCAAGTGAATAATGATGAACTAACCTGATTACTTGCTTAACAAGTGTAATTATATAAACAGTTTGCTTTAAAAGATAAGGGGTTTTATGTCAGATATTAAAAACTTTGATTCAATCAGCATAGGCTTGGCTTCACCTGAAAAAGTTCTTGAATGGTCACATGGTGAAGTGACAAAAGCCGAAACAATAAATTATCGTACCTTAAAGCCGGAACGTGATGGACTTTTCTGTGAAAAAATCTTCGGCCCGACCAAAGATTGGGAATGTCATTGCGGTAAATATAAAAAAATCCGCTATCGCGGTATTGTCTGCGATCGCTGCGGAGTTGAAGTCACAAGATCAATCGTGAGACGTGAGCGTATGGGGCATATTAAATTAGCTGCACCATGTTCTCATATCTGGTATTTCCGGGGAATTCCCAGCAGGATGGGTTTGATTCTCGATATGAAACCACGTGATATCGAAAAAGTTCTTTACTTTGCTTCTTATGTGGTTTTAGATGGCGGCGAAACAGAATTTGTTGAAAAACAGATCATTACTGAACAACAATACCGTGACGCGTACTTTGAACATGGACGAGATGCTTTTGATGCCAGAATGGGTGCTGAAGCGATAAAAGTTCTTTTGGAAAAAATAAATCTCAAAGAATTGGCCTCAGATCTGAGAGTAGAAATGCGCGAATCCCGTGGTCAAAGAAAAATTAGAATAATCAGACGTTTAGAGGTTATTGAAGGATTTCTCAAATCAGACAATAAACCTGAATGGATGATTCTGGAGAACCTACCTGTCTTACCACCGGAGTTACGTCCGATGGTTCAGTTGGATGGTGGTCGTTTTGCAACCTCAGATCTCAATGATTTATATCGTCGAGTAATTAACCGTAATAATCGTTTGATCAATTTACAACAACTAGGTGCTCCGAATATTATTATTCGTAATGAAGAGAGAATGCTTCAGGAATCAGTTGATGCTCTGATCGATAATGGCCGACGAGGTCGGGCAGTTACAGGAGCCGGCAATCGTGCATTGAAATCCTTATCAGATCTGCTGAAAGGAAAACAAGGACGTTTCCGTCAAAACTTGCTCGGTAAGCGTGTTGACTATTCCGGACGTTCAGTTATCGTTGTTGGACCAAAATTAAAACTTCATCAATGCGGTTTGCCCAAAGAAATGGCTTTGGAATTGTTTAAGCCTTTCGTAATGCGTGAAATCATCAATATGGCATATGCGCATAATATTAAAACAGCTCGTCGCTTAGTAGAAAAAGCTTCTGATGTAGTTTGGGATATTTTAGAAGATGTTATCAAGGATCACCCGGTATTATTAAACCGTGCTCCGACCCTACACAGACTTGGGATTCAAGCTTTTGAACCGGTTCTGGTTGAAGGTAGAGCAATCCAGTTGCATCCTCTGGTATGTCCTGCATATAATGCCGACTTTGACGGTGACCAAATGGCGGTTCACGTTCCTTTGTCTACTGAGGCACAAGCAGAAGCACGTTACCTGATGCTTTCTTCTAACAATATTTTGAAACCTCAAGATGGTAAACCGGTTGCCGTACCAAATCAGGATATGGTTATGGGTATTTATCATATGACGATTGATATGGACGAATGTAAAGGTGACGGCAGAATTTTTACCGATTTGAATGAAGCAATCATGGCCTATTCACAAAATGAAATAGACATGCATGCCAAAATCAAAATTCGTGTGAAAAAAGAAATTGACGGCAAGATGAGATCCGGCATTGTTGAAAGCACATATGGCCGATTCTTATTCAACAGTAAAATTCCGCAAGATCTGGAATTTGTTGATCGGAGCCAAGAAGAAAATCTCTTTGCTTTGGAATGCGATTTCCTAGTTGATAAAAAACACATGGGTGAAATAATTCAGCGTTGTATCCATCAACATGGAATTACAAAAACAGCTGAGATCCTAGATGAAATAAAAGATTTAGGCTTCCACTATTCAACTGTTGGCGGTATTTCGATTGGCGTTTTCGATATGGTCGTACCCAATGTTAAAGAGAAATATGTCGCTGAAGCAGAAGAAAAAGTTGATACCATCAATCGCCAACATGAACGTGGTTTGCTCAATGAAGATGGTCGCTATCGTGCAGTTGTAGATACTTGGATGAGAACTACCGATGATATTACAGAAGCTTTGAAAGAAAGCTTAGGTAAATATAATCCTGTTTATATGATGTCGGAATCCGGTGCTAGAGGTAACATTAATCAGATTAAACAGTTAGCAGGTATGCGTGGTAATATGACGGACACTTCAGGTCGAACACTTGAAATTCCGATCAAGTCAAATCTGCGTGAAGGTATGAACGTTGCTGAATTTTTTATTTCTTCTCACGGTGCCCGTAAAGCTCTTTCCGATACTGCGCTCAAAACTGCAGAATCAGGATATTTGACACGTCGTCTAATAGACGTAGCGCAAGATGTAATCATCAGTGAAGACGATTGCGGTACCGATGAATTCATTGAAGTTTCTGCGGTTACTGTAGGTAGCTCCAGAAGCAAGAGAGTCATTGAAAGACTTTATGATCGAATTAATGGTCGTTATGCGGCCAAAGACGTAATTCATCCTGAGTCGCAAGAGATTCTTGTTTGTCGAAATCAATTAATTACGGATCGAATGGCTAGAGAAATCGAAGAAGCTGAGATTGAAAAAGTTGCTGTACGTAGTAACTTAACCTGTCATTGTCAGCATGGTGTATGTTCAAAATGCTACGGACTTAATCTGGCAACAGGCGGTCCGGCTGTGGTTGGTGAAGCAATCGGAATTATGGCTGCTCAATCAATCGGTGAGCCGGGTACACAGTTAACCATGCGTACTTTCCATACCGGTGGTATTGCTTCAGGTGATGACATCACTCAAGGTTTACCGAGAATTGAAGAATTATTTGAAGCTAGAAAACCGAAGAGTCAGGCGGTCATTTCCGAGCTGAGCGGTATTGTTAAGATTAAAGAAACCAAGAAACAAATGAACGAAGTAATTGTTGTTGACGCAGAAGGTGAATCCAAAAAACATAAGATTCCCATTTCAACACCGTTACTTGTCCAAGAAAATGATCAAATTGAAAGTGGCGATTTAATAACCGACGGTTCGGTCAATCCGCACGATATCATGAAGATCAAAGGTGCAAAAGGTGTACAACGCTATATTATCAATGAAGTCTTAAAAGTCTACAAAAATAATGGTGTTGATATCAACGATAAACATATTGAAATTATCGTACGTCAAATGCTGAAAAAAGTTAAAATTGAAGATCCGGGTGATACCGACTTCTTAACCGGTACTATGGTTGATATGTTTGAATTCCTGGAAGCTAATGAATTAGCTGAAAGAGAAGGACAACAACCGGCTGAAGGAGAGCGAGTCTTGTTAGGTATAACCAAGGCTTCACTTGCAACCGATTCATTCCTCTCGGCGGCTTCTTTCCAAGAACAGACCAGAGTCTTGACCGATGCCGCAGTTAAAGGCAAACGTGATGATCTGCGTGGCTTGAAAGAAAATGTCATTTTAGGGAAATTGATTCCGGCCGGAACAGGTTTACAAAAATATCGGGAAATCTCTGCAACACCTGTGCTTGAAGAAAATAAAGATTTCCTGGAGGATTCCCTGTATTAATTTGAGAAATTAATGCTTCTCAAATAGCTAAACATTTAATAAGAGACGTCAAAAAGTGATCAGAAACTTTATTTGACGTCTCTTTGTTTTATAAATTGACAGTCCGCTGTTCTACAGTGCAAATTAAACAAAAAAACAAGCCATCTTAGGAAATGCTTGGAATACCTGTAATTTTGTCGGAAAAGATTCAAACCGGATTAGCATTTACAAATATTTGTATTATAATGGACAAAGTTTAGTTAAAAAAACTTAACTAATTACAAATGTTAATTCAAGATCATTCAAAGCTATTCAATAATCGCTTTTACTAAATATATTGTGGAAGGAATATGAATTTGAAACAGAATAATTATTCTAAGCTTAATCAAGATCAAAAAGATTCTGCAATTAAGCAAGAGAACCTGAAAAATATAGATGAATTATTAGCCACTCAAGATATAGACTTTTTACGCTTGGGATTCGATATCGGATCTACTACCATTAAAGGAGTTGTCTTAGAAGCAGATGAAAGTATCGTCTACAATTCCTATCGCCGTCACAATTCAGACATTAGAGGCGGAATTAAGACAATCTTAAGTGAAATAAGAGATCAATTTCCCGATCAATTGTTCAAGATAAGTTTGACCGGTTCCGGAGGAGTAGCAGTAGCTGAAATTCTTGATGTACCTTTTGTGCAAGAAGTTATAGCAGAAACAGAGGTTATAGAACGTTATTACCCTGCTACGGACTGTATTATAGAACTGGGTGGAGAAGATGCAAAAATAACATTTCTCAAGCCCAATACTGAACAGAGAATGAATGGAACCTGTGCCGGAGGTACCGGATCTTTTATTGATCAGATGGCTCAACTGTTGCAAACTGATGCTGCAGGATTGAATGATATGGCGAAGAGTTATGAAACGATATATCCGATTGCTTCAAGATGTGGAGTTTTTGCAAAAAGCGATTTGCAACCTTTACTAAATGAAGGCGCTCCCAAAGATGATTTGGCAGCATCCGTATTACAGGCTGTAGTAAATCAAACTATTGCAGGATTAGCTCAAGGACGGCAGATAAAAGGCAATGTGATTTTTTTAGGCGGTCCGCTCTATTTTCTGTCTGAACTGCGTGTAGCTTTTGAAAGAACATTGGCTGAACAAGTAGACAGTTTTATTGTGCCCGATAATGCTCAACTCTATGTAGCTATAGGTGCTGCAATGCTATCTGATGAAAGCCGCTTGGTCGATTTAAAAGAAGCGGTTGAACGTTTTAATGAATCGGACAAGATAGGCAGCGATGTTTTGACGATGTCTCCGTTATTTGCTGATCAATCAGAAAAAGATGTATTTGATGCCAGACATGCCAAAGCCTCCATCGAGGAATATGAAATAGATCGAGCTAAAGGTCCTTGTTTCTTGGGAATTGATGCTGGAAGCACCACTACCAAAGCAACCTTGATTGATCAAAAAGGAAATCTGGTTTATAGCTGGTATGGTAGTAATGGTGGTAGTCCCGTAAACAGTACTATTTCGATCTTAAATGAACTATATGATTTGCTGCCGGAAAATGCTTGGATTGCGAATTCATGTGTCACAGGTTATGGTGAAAAATTAATTCAAGCAGCTCTGAAAGTTGATCAGGGCGAAATTGAAACTATGGCGCATTATTGCGGAGCTGAATTCTTTTTGCCGGGTGTTGATTTTATCATTGACATCGGTGGTCAAGACATGAAATGTATGCACATCAAAAATGGTGTGATTGATCATATTATGTTGAATGAAGCTTGCTCTTCAGGCTGTGGTTCTTTCTTGCAAACTTTTGCATCATCTGTCGATATGCCGATCACAGAATTTGCTCAAGTTGCTTTGCAAGCGGATAATCCGGTTGATTTAGGTTCACGTTGTACTGTATTTATGAATTCCAGAGTTAAACAGGCTCAAAAAGAAGGCGCCACTGTAGGCGATATCTCTGCCGGTTTATCTTATTCTGTTGTGCGCAATGCACTTTACAAAGTAATCAAGATCAAAGACCCTGCGGATATGGGTGACAATGTTGTTGTTCAAGGTGGGACTTTTTTGAATGATGCAGTGTTACGTTGTTTTGAACAAGTTTGCGGACGTGAAGTAGTTAGACCGAATATTGCCGGTTTAATGGGAGCATTCGGCTCGGCCTTGATTGCTAAACAGCGCTGGGACAAAGTATCCGAATCCAAGATTCTGACAAAACCTGAATTAGCAGAATTTAAAATGGATACAACTTTTGATAATTGCAACCTATGTCCTAATAGATGTAAATTGACGATCTCAACTTTTGCCGATGGAACCAACTTTGTTTCAGGTAATAGATGTGAACGCGGTACGGGAATTGAAGTCAAAGCGGAAGATAAATTACCTAATCTGTACGATTACAAATATCAGAGAACATTTAACTATTATCAACCGTTAAAACTTGCTGAAGCCAGGCGCGGTATGATCGGTATGCCGAGAGCTCTGAATATGTTTGAAAACTATCCTTTATGGTTTACAATTTTTACTGAGCTGGGTTTCAGAGTAGTCCTTTCCGGCAAATCAGATCATGGCATGTTTGAAAAAGGTATGAGTACCATTCCAAGTGAAAGTGTTTGCTATCCGGCAAAGATGACCCATGGCCACATTCAGGATTTAATTAATAAAAAAATCAAGACAATCTTCTATCCGGGATTGCCCTATGAAGTTGTCGAAGATCAAAACAGTGACAATCACTTTAATTGTCCGATCGTAGTATCTTATCCTGATGTTATCCGAAATAATATGGACAGTGTTGAAGAAGCTGATGTTAGACTTTTGACACCTTTTTTACCCTTACATAATCGGAACAAACTGGTAGAACGTTTGGTAGAAGAATTGAGTGACTGGTCTGTAACCAAAGCTGAAGTTAAAAGAGCGGTTAACAAAGCCTACCAAGCCATGGCTGAATATAAAGAAGATCTCTTGAATAAGGGAGATCAAGTAGTGGCTTGGCTTAAGAAAAATAAGAAAAAAGGAATTGTCTTAGCCGGTAGACCGTATCATGTTGATCCCGGGATCAATCACGGTATCCCTGAATTAATTAATTCTCTGGATATGGCTGTTCTAACGGAAGATTCAGTAGCCAGACCCGGCTATTTAGCCAGACCGATCCGAGTGGTTGACCAATGGACATATCATTCCAGACTTTATGAAGCAGCTGCCTATGTAGCGGAAAACGATGACTTAGAACTTGTTCAATTGAATTCATTCGGTTGTGGCATAGATGCGATCACAACCGACCAGACTGCTGAAATTCTTGAAACTCAAGGCAGACTATATACATGCTTGAAAATTGATGAAGTCAGCAATTTAGGAGCTGCAAGAATTCGTCTGCGCTCACTCAAGGTGGCAATGGAAGAACGGGAACTTTCAGCTGAACGTTATCAAAAATTAATTAAAGCAAAAGAAGATACTGAACAAGTAGTAGCTGAAATGGATCAACAAGCAGCCTACACTAATCATCGGGTCGAATTTACCAAAGAGATGGCGGAAGACTATACGGTACTTGCTCCACAAATGGCACCAATCCATTTTGAATTGATAGAGCAGGCTTTTATCCCAAGCAAGTTCAATTTCAAAATCCTACATGAGACAACTGCGGAAGATATTGAAGTCGGCTTGAAATATGTTCATAATGATGCTTGTTTCCCCACTATTACGGTAATAGGGCAATTTATGAATGCTTTATTAAGCGGAAAATACGATGTTAATAAAACAGCATTAGCGATAACTCAAACCGGTGGAGGCTGTAGAGCAACCAATTATGTTGCTTTCCTACGCAAAGCTTTAGCGGATGCCGGAATGGCCCAAGTACCGGTGATAGCACTCAGTGCTCAAGGGATTGAATCAAATCCCGGTTTTCAAATCGGGCTAAAAGATTTGCACCGGGTTGCTCAAGCAGCTGTCTTAGGAGACTTATTCCTAACCTTATTGCTCAGAGTTAGACCATATGAAACTAAACCGGGAGCTGCTAATGAACTCTATCGCAAATGGATGAAGATCAGTGGTGATTATTTAGCACGTACTGATCGTACTTATAGCTTTAAATCATTAATCGATGCTATTGTTGAAGCATTTGATAATTTTGAAATGCTGGATATTCCACGCAAACCTCGAGTAGGTGTGGTGGGAGAAATATTGGTAAAATTCCATCCCGATGCGAATAATCATGTTGTAAATGTGATTGAACAGGAAAACTGTGAAGCTGTGATGCCCGGTCTGATTGATTTCTTCCTCTACTGTGGTTTCAATCCGCAATGGAAAGCAGACTTTTTAGGCAATAGCAAATTTGCTGCACTGGGTGGTAAGTTGATCATTTCTGTCTTAGAACTTTATCGTAAACATGCCAATAAACGTTTGGCCGAGAGCAACGGGAAATTTATGGTTCCGAGTTCAATTTACGATATGGCTGAAGAAGCAAAATCTATAGTTTCACTCGGCAATGCGATGGGTGAGGGTTGGTTCCTCACAGCAGAAATGATTGAATTGATCCACAATGGAGCACCAAATATCATCTGTGTTCAACCATTTGCCTGCTTGCCGAATCATGTGACCGGTAAAGGTATGATTAAAGAAATTCGCAATCAATATCCGGAAAGCAATATAGTTGCAATTGACTATGATCCCGGAGCAAGTGAGGTCAATCAATTGAATAGAATCAAATTGATGATCTCAACCGCCATCAAAAATGAATATGGTGAACAAGCAAGAGCTGTGCGTGAGCTTCAAATCGCAAAAGAGCAAGAAGCTGTAGCAAAAGATTCAGATCATGATGATCCTGATTCCGGTTCGGGTGGTTCTTGCATTTCTCTGCCTCAAAAGTCGCGAAGTATCACTGACAGCATCAAAGAAAAAGGTTCTAAAGTTGCAGTTAAGGCTTTAGATGAGACAGCAAAAGTCGGTGCGAAAATTTCCGACTTAGCCTCAAAAAGCGCTAATAAAAACAAAGACGATACCTTAAGCGTTTACCATTAAACAAAAAATATTGACAAACCATCATTTAAGAGAAGCCTGAATAATAGACAAATGTTTAATAATAAAAAATAAACTTTGCATATTCGGGCTTTAATGTAATAATCAAATATCATTTATTAGGCTCTGTTAAGTAAAGATGAAGAAAAAGAGATCTGAAAAGCAAACTGGCGAAAGATTAACAAGAAAATTTTACCTCAAGCTTTTAGAATCAGATCAAGAATAACAAAAAAAGAAAAAGTGTGCTAA
>JAAYKK010000141.1 GCA_012522435.1 Clostridiaceae bacterium
CTTGAAAATATTATATTATTAATGTTCACCTCTAACTTCACGGATAGTTTTTACGAGAGCGTCCACGTTTTCTGCCGGGACATTGTTCATTACTTCCTGTGAAGGAGCTACAATATAGCCACCATCTTTGCCTAAAATCTCTATAGTTCTCAATGTCTGCTCTCTGACTTCTGTGGGTGATTTAAAAGTCAGTAATTCCTGAGTATCTATACCGCCATAAAAGATTAAATCTTTACCGAATTCTTTTTTGAGGTATTTAATATCCATTGTCGGCTGTATCGGTTCCAAGATATTTACTCCGGCTTCTATCAAATAGGGAATAAACGGAATTATGTAACCACAAGTATGCATTTGTACAGGAATTCCTGCATCTTTATACACTTTAAATAAGCGTGTCAGTCTGGGTAAGATGTGCTCGGTAAATAATTCTTCGGAGAACATTGTATTTTCTTGAGTTCCAAGATCATCCCCATGGTGACCGATTTTGAAACCACGCTTAACTGTCTCTTTAGCTATTTCGACTTTATAATCAGTAACAATGTCCATCAAGCGTCCTGCAATATCAGGATCTTGGTAAAGTAATACTAAGAATTCTTGGATTTCAGCAAGTTCATAAGATTTTTCCCAGATTCCATTATAGCCGCTCAGAACAACTAGCATCTCATCACTATATTTTTCTAAATCTTCCACAGGACCTGCAAACATTAAATCAAGATCCTTCAGTTCAGGAGCTTTAAATGTATCAAGTATTTCAGGATTATCGACTATTCCGTTTAATGGATGACCATAGTTAAAGTATGTTGGGGCATTTAAATCATATTCTAAACCCCATCTATCTAAGATATGACCCGGAGTTTCACCTTCAAAAATATATCCATTGTCTAATCCAATTTGGATTCGTTCTTTATCTTCACTACCATTTCCTGCTACATCATCCAATTGGAATGTGAATTTATAATGGTTTCCAAGATATTCATCATATTCATCTTCCGTTTTTATACCAATATAATTTGCACATTCCATCTTTTTCTCTAGGTTGGCAAATGTTATCTGGCTTGGTAAGTAGGTAGTATTTTTCCTATTAATTACATCCATTACTAATTCAGCTTTATTTTTAATCATGGTGTACCCCTTTCACTATTAGAATCAAATTTAACTTATGCTAATCTTAACAATTATATTTTTGTTTTTGGCTATTGTTGTTGCCTAAAAAGTCATCGTTCTTGCTGTTTGCAAAAAATTGTTGTACATTGTATTAAATAAAAAAGAAAAGTTGGGCAGATTATATGAAAGTCAGGGTTAATTGCACAGTTAACGAACAAGGTGTTGTTGACTCATCCAGAAAACATTGGATTTTTCCTACAAAAATGGCAATTTCCAAGCTATATCATATGACAGAGTGTGGAGTTTTTCTTTGTAATTCTATGTATTATAAAAAACGAAAAAGTCATCCGGGTTTACTCATATGTTCCGTCAAGCATGGCGATTTTTTTCTTTATTACAAAGATAAGCATTATTTTTTAAGCAAGGGGGATAGTTTTTTAATCGATACAACTGAACCTCATTACTATCATGCAGGCGACACCTTAGAATTCGATTTTATTTCATTTGACGGAAAAGATGCGAGAGATCTGTGCCACTATATTATGGACAATATTAGCATTAAATTTTCAGGTAAAAAGGCAAAAGATGTCAGCAAACAAATTACTGAAATATATAATTATTTTGTTGAAACTAAAGATGATTTGTTAAGTGAAAGTTTTATTTCATTAAGCCTTTATAGAATTTTTATGACTTTACTCAATGAGGAGACAGCCTTTGAAGATAATTCATATGATCCGGTTAATCTTGCTATAGAGTACATTCGCGAGCATTATGATTTGCCTTTGACTGTTGGAGAACTTGCTAAGCAAGTCGGTTTAAGCAAATATTACTTTGCAAGAATGTTTAAAGAAAAAACCGGCTATTCTCCTATGGAGTTTATTATCAGTACTAGGATGGATATTGCTAAATCTTTATTAGTCAATTGTAATTTTTCAATTCAGGAGATCGCATATAAAATTGGTTATACTAATCACCGATCTTTTTTGAATGTTTTTGCTAAAAATTTCGGGATTACGCCATCTCAATATCGTTCAAGTATTACTCCGGAATAGTGTATATAAAAAAAGAGAGCCATTTTATTTTTTTACAACGGCTCTCTTTAATTGCATTGTTTAAATGTATTAGTAGCTAAATACTATCTTTTACCTACATTTTTTCGCATATCAATCACAACGGCACCAATGATTATCATACCTTCAACAATTTGTTGCCAGTAACCATCAACGTTAATCATTGTTAATCCGTTACGTAATACCCCAAGAATCAACGCTCCTATAACAGCACCGCCAACTGTACCGATACCACCGGATTGAGAAGTCCCACCGATTGTAGTCGCTGCTATTGCAGTTAATTCAAAGTCTGTTGCAGCAGCAGGATGTATGCTACCTACCCTCCCTGCAAATACTAAGGCTGCAACACCACACATCAAACCACCATAAGCAAATACTTTTACTTGTGCTTTCGGAACATTGATGCCGGAAACTTCCGCGGCATGGATGTTACCACCTATTGCATAAGCATCACTGCCAAATCTGGTATAATTCAACAAAACCCAAGTGATAATTGCCATAATTAAATAGACAATAAACGGCGCCGGTATCCCTCCAAGATCTTTCCCAAAAAATAAAATTGTATTAGATAAATCAGAAATAGGTCTTCCTGAAGTATATAACAATGAACCTCCACGCAATATAGTTTGCATACCAAGCGTTGCAATAAAAGCAGGTATGCCTGTTTTAGCAACTAAGGATCCACTGATTGATCCAGCCAAAACAGCAACAAAAAGACCTATCAGAATTCCGATTATCGGCGAAAAAGCCGGCAAATTCGGAAATGTCTTTGTTAGAGAATCCGATCTTTGTGCTAAACTTGCCATTACCATTCCTGAAAAGGCCAACATGGAGCCTAAAGACAAGTCTATACCTTTTGCTATGATGATCGGGGTAACACCTAAGGCAATTATTCCAAAAATTGAACTTTGTGTTATGATCGCCAGTAAGTTTTTTGCTTGTAAAAATCTAGGATTGATTAAAGTAAAAATAATAATCATTAAAATAAGTACAACAACAATCCCATAATCAGAAATTATTTGTCTCAAATTAAGTTTCTTCGTTCCTCTATTCATTACACTTCTCCCTTATTATCATGCAATTTCTTCTACTTCTTCAGTACGGCTATCTATAAAATCATCTTTTAATCCGGATGCATATTCCATTAACACTTCTTGCGTAAGATCAGGTGTGTTTTCCAAGATTCCGGTAACTTTACCCTCGTGCATAACCATTATTCGGTCGCTCATACCCATAATCTCCGGAAGCTCAGAAGAAATCATAATCACACACATACCTTCATGTGACATTTCATCAATCAATCTATGAATCTCAGACTTAGCTCCAACATCAATTCCTCTCGTCGGTTCGTCTAAGATCATTATTTTCGGATCGGTTAGTAGCCATCTCGCAACTAATACTTTTTGTTGATTCCCGCCACTTAGATTTTGTATCAATTGTTTAGCCGATGGAGTTCTAATATTTATTTTTTCTATATATTCTTTTGTATCTTGATTTTGTTTTGGTTTTTTTATAAGACCTAACGGAGATATGTAATTATTAAGGTTCGCTACGGTGGTGTTAAAATTAATGTCAAGAATGGGGAAAATCCCATTGTGTCTACGGTCTTCAGTTAAAAGTGCAAAACCATGATCTATCGCATCATGACTATTTTTAATATTAACTTCTTCACCATTTAAAATAATTTTTCCGCTATCTTTTTTTCTGATGCCAAAAACAGTTTCGACTAACTCTGTTCTTCCAGCACCAACAAGTCCGGCTAAACCAAGGATTTCTCCTTTACGCACATTAAACGTGATATCTTTTACTTGTGGACCTGCATTGAGATTGGTTACTTGAAGTACCGTATCGCCAATTTCACCTTCTGTTTTTGGGAACATATCTGTAACTTCACGCCCTACCATCATATGTATCATTTCGTTTAGTTCTAACTTATTTGTATCCTCGGTTCCTATATAAGTCCCATCCCTCAATACAGAAATACGATCAGTAACTTCATATATCTCATCTAACTTATGAGATATATATATCATCGATTTTCCTTGTTCTTTAAGTTTATTCATGATCGTGAAGAGATGATCTACTTCTC
>JAAYKK010000074.1 GCA_012522435.1 Clostridiaceae bacterium
GGTGAAGGATAAAGAGGGTGCAAATGATTAAGTGGCTCGCATTTATATTGATGTTAATCGATCATATCGGCTATTTCTTTTTTGACTTTATTCCACCGGTCTTATATGACTTAATGCGTGGGGTAGGGCGCTTAGCCATGCCTTTGTTTGCTTTTGCATTTGCTTATGGATTTTTGAAGAGTAAAAACTGGCTGAAATATTTTTTGAGATTGTTAGCAACTGCCATCATTACAGAATTTATTATTAGAAGATTATTTCCTTTAATTCATTTTAGTAGAAATTTCATCAATATTGTTTTTACTTTCAGTTGTAGTTTAGTTTTCTTGATTGCTTTGAAGATCCTGATCAATTCCGGTTATGATTTATTGGTTCGAATGCAACCAATTCAATCCACCGGCATGAATGAAGGTTTGCCCTATCAGTTCAAAATTAATCTGGGAGGAATAGAATTACCGCCAATTATCGGATTGATATTGGGTCTGCTTTTCATGATGATATCTGCGGGTTTAATAGTTAGATACGATATGGAGTATGGCTTATACGGCTTGTTGATAATAGTTGCCTTCTATATTGTCTTAGAATATAAACCGAAACGGCCGATGTTAATCTGCACAATCTTGTTGATTTTAGTAAATTTAATTTTCCAATTGGGTTCTATCTTTAAATTAGGACCGATCTTTGATTATAATCCTATTCAATGGCTGACTATAACGGCTGCTCTGATTTGCTTTAATGAACGGGAAGAGAAAAAACCTGAAAGATGGGAAAAGTATTTTTTCTATTTAATGTATCCGGCACAATATATTATTTTAGTTCTGCTCAGAATCTTGCTTATCTGAGTAAGATTGAAAAAAAGCAGTTTTAGTTGTATTCTGTATGTCAGTATTTTTAGATAATTACTTATAAATAGATCTGATAAAACTTAATAAATATGAGGTGTTAAATGTATTATTCAACCGATATAGATCGTAAATGGCAGAAACGCTGGGATGACCTGGATATAGCAAAATTTGATGAAAAAAGAATTGCTGATAAGTTATATGTTTTAGAGATGTTTTCCTATCCTTCCGGCTCAAATTTACATGTCGGTCATTGGTATAATTATGGTCTGTCCGATAGCTGGGCACGTATGAAAAAAATGCAAGGTTATGAAGTATTTCAACCGATGGGATTTGACGCTTTTGGTTTACCCGCTGAGAATTATGCAATCTCAACCGGCATTCACCCTAAAGACAGCACTGAAGCTAATATTGCAAAAATGGAAGAGCAACTCAAATCAATGGGCGGTTTATTTAACTGGGATCATGAATTAGCTACTTGTCGTCCGGATTATTATCGCTGGAATCAGTATTTATTTTTACAGCTTTATAAACAAGGTTTAGCATACCGTAAAAAAGCTCCAGTCAATTGGTGTTCGGATTGTAATACCGTTCTGGCTAATGAACAAGTTCAAGCCGATCATACATGTGAACGTTGTGGGGCAGAGGTAACCAAGAAAAATTTAACTCAATGGTTTTTCAAAATTACAGATTATGCTGAGCAATTGTTGGAATGTTTGCAGGATCTAGATTGGCCTGAAACTACGAAAAAAATTCAGGAAAATTGGATCGGACGTTCTGAAGGTGCATTAGTATCTTTTAAAGCAATAAAAGATGATCAGGAATTACTTGATGATACAGGAAAACCTTTGTTGCTTGAAACCTTTACGACCAGAATTGACACCTTGTACGGAGTAGTTGCTTTGGTAGTAGCTCCGGAAAGCGAACTCTGTAATTTGTTAACAACTTCGGAACAAGAAAATCAAGTCAAAGCCTATCAAGAAAAAACAATGCTGATGAGCGATATCGATCGTACCTCAACCGTGCTTGAGAAGACCGGGGTCTTTACAGGATCTTACGCTGTCAATCCAATCAATGAACAAAAAATACCGATCTGGACTTCGGATTATGTGATTGCAGGGTACGGAACTGGCTGCGTCATGGTAGTTCCGGGTCATGATGAAAGAGACTATGAATTTTGTGAGCAATTTGACTTACCAATTATTCCGGTAATTGCAGATCCGGCTCAGCCCGATCAAACAGAATTACCATATGTTGAATATGGAATTTTGGTTAATAGTGGAGATCATACCGGATTAACCTCGGAAGAAGCTATGGATGAAATTGTTGCTGAGTTGGCTTTAGACAATTTAGCTCAGAAACACATTAATTATCGTTTGCGAGACTGGTTAGTTTCTCGTCAACGTTATTGGGGCACACCCATTCCGATTGTCTACTGTGATAAGTGCGGTGTAGTTCCGGTACCTGAAGAAGACCTGCCGGTTAAGCTACCCTACGACGTAGATTTCACGCCTGACGGAGAATCTCCTTTATCAAAACATGAGGGATTCATGAATACAACTTGTCCCAAATGTGGCGGTCCGGCCAAGCGAGATCCGGATACTCTAGATACTTTTGTCTGTTCATCCTGGTATCAATTCCGCTTTGTGGACAATAAGAATGAAAATGAGATGTTTGATAAAAACAAGGTCAATCTGATGTGTCCGGTAGACCATTACATTGGAGGAGCCGAACATGCTACCATGCATCTTTTGTATGCAAGATTTATGACTAAAGCTTTACGAGATATGGGTTACTTAGATTTTGATGAACCATTTCAAGCTTTAACTCATCAGGGTACGATTTTAGGAGCCGATGGTAGAAAAATGTCCAAATCATTAGGCAATACCATTTCGCCCGATGACTACATTAATAAATACGGTTCTGATACTTTACGTCTGTTCTTATCCTTTGCTTTTTCTTATGTTGACGGAGGTCCTTGGAACGATGATACATTGATTGCCATTACCAAATATATGGGTAGAGTAGAGCGCTTAGTTGAAGAGCTAATTGAGCGAATCAACGA
>JAAYKK010000075.1 GCA_012522435.1 Clostridiaceae bacterium
ATTGATAAAAAAGGAGCTCCATCTGGAGCTCCTTTTAATTAATGATTAAGTTTGATCGCTTAATTATGCGTCTTCTAAACGTTCTACTAAAGCGTCTAATTGATTGTACAATTCTTTTGGCATTCTACCGCCACGTGCATCATAATCTTCATAGTGCTCGCGGATGGATTCAGTTTCAGTTTTCCAACCGTCTACATCTACACTTAAAATCTCTGCCATATCTTCCGATGAAGTATCAAGACCTTCAAGATACAAGTCATCTTCAGAAGGCATGTAGCCGATTGCGGTTTTCTTAGCATCCGCTTTACCTGCACAACGTTCAACGATCCACTTTAAGACACGGCTGTTATCGCCAAATCCAGGCCAGAGCCATCTACCGTCTTCAGATTTACGGAACCAGTTAACATAGAAGATTTTTGGCAATTTATCAGCATCGCCTTTTTCCCCGATATCGAACCAATGCTCTAAATAATCACCAACGTTATAGCCGATGAAAGGTAACATGGCAAATGGATCACGACGAACTTGACCGATTTTATCGGAAATAACTGCCGCTGTGATCTCGGAGCCCATAATTGAACCTAAGAACACACCGTGATCCCAGTCAAAGCTTTGATGTACAAGAGGTACTACTGTCGCACGACGTCCACCGATCAACATTGCATCAATTGGCACACCTGCCGGATCTTCCCAGTTAGGTGCAATACTTGGACATTGACTTGCAGGAGTAGTGAAACGTGAGTTCGGATGTGCTGCCGGTGTATCTGAATCCGGAGTCCAGTCATTACCGTGCCAGTCAATCAAATGATCGGGTGTTTCTCCATCAATACCTTCCCACCAAACATCGCCATCATCAGTCAAAGCTACATTTGTGAATATAGTATTAGATTTGATTGTATCCATCGCATTTGGATTTGAGTCATAAGATGTGCCCGGAGCAACTCCGAAGAAACCTGCTTCAGGATTAATTGCATAGAGGCGTCCATCCTCACCGAATTTGAGCCAGGCAATGTCATCACCGATAGTTTCGACTTTCCAACCGGGAATTGTTGGAACTAACATAGCCAGATTGGTTTTTCCGCAAGCTGAAGGGAATGCACCTGTGACATATCTTACGTCACCTTCCGGACTGGTTAATTTCAAAATTAACATATGTTCTGCCATCCAGCCTTCGTCTTTCGCTTGAGCCGATGCAATACGCAATGCGAAACACTTTTTGCCCAAAAGTGCATTTCCGCCATAACCTGAACCATATGACCAGATTAATCTTTCTTCCGGGAAATGACTGATATATTTTTCTTCCATTGGAGCACAAGGCCACATTACATCTTCTTCGCCTTCTTCAAGTGGAGCTCCGACTGAATGCAAACATTTAACATATTCACCATCTGTACCTAGCAGTTCTAAAACTTTATCACCGACACGAGTCATAATACGCATATTTACTACAACATAAGGACTGTCTGTGATTTCTACACCGATTTTTGCAATAGGAGAACCGATCGGTCCCATTGAATATGGGATAACATACATTGTACGGCCTTTCATACAACCTGAATAAAGATCAGTCATGGTAGCTTTTAATTCTACCGGATCGATCCAGTTGTTAGTCGGACCGGCATCTTCTTCTTTTTTTGTTGCAATGTATGTGCGCTCTTCAACTCGAGCAACATCGGAAGGATCACTACGGAACAAATAACATCCCGGTCGCTTCTCCTGATTTAATTCGATTGCCATTCCATTTTCAACCATCTCATCTAAGAGTTGTTGATTTTGTTCTTCGCTTCCGTTAATCCAAACAATATTGTCAGGTTGACATAGATCTGCTACTTCATCAATCCATGCCTGCAATTCTTTGTGTTTTATCATATCATTTCCTTTCTTACCATAAGGCTCTAACGTTGTTATCTGAAAGGACATCCGATTTATTATTAATCGAAATTCGCCCATTAGCCTTAGGATAATTTACCAAATAATAAATCATAATACAAATATTGAGTTGCACAGATTTCAGATATTATAGTAAACGTTTTCGGTCATAATCATGTAGATTAAATAAATCCATAAAATTACTTGTTTAGAGAGATGTAATGATTTAATATAATAATAAGCAAAATCAATCAAAATTTTGAGTATATAATCATTTTGTAAATGGAGGTTTAGTTGAATGAGTAAAGATTTTAAAAAAGTTGCCATTGAAAAACACTTGGAATGGGGCGGCAAAATTGAAGTTGTTGCTACAGCACCGGTTGGTACAAGTGAAGAATTAGCTATTGCATATACTCCGGGAGTTGCAGAACCGTGTTTGGAGATTTCTGAAGATGTTGAGAAGTCATATATTTATACAAGACGTCATAATTTATGTCTTGTTGTAACTGATGGTTCAGCTGTTTTGGGCTTGGGTGATATAGGTCCGGAAGCCGGAATGCCGGTTATGGAAGGTAAATGTGCACTGTTTAAAGCTTTTGGCGATGTGGATGCTTTCCCACTTTGTATCAATACTCAAGATGTCGATCAAATAGTTGATACAATTTATAATATTTCCTGCAGTTTCGGTGGCGTAAATCTGGAAGATATTGCTGCTCCTCGTTGCTTCGAAATTGAGACTAAACTGAAAGAAAGATGCGATATACCGATTTTTCATGATGATCAACACGGAACCGCTGTTGTGACTTTAGCCGGATTGATCAATGCTTTAAAAGTTGTAGACAAAGATATTTCTGATGTGAAAATTGTGATGAATGGTGCCGGAGCTGCTTCAATTGCAATTACAAAATTATTGATTTCTGCCGGAGCCAAAGGAGAAAATGTTCTGATGTGCGATAGCAAAGGGATTATTTATGCCGGTCGTCCTGAAGGAATGAATAAATACAAAGATGAATTAGCTGAAATTATCAACTTGGACAAACAATCCGGTAGTTTAGCAGAGGCCTTAGTAGATGCTGATGTATTTGTAGGAGTTTCCGTACCCGGAACCTTAACCACAGAGATGGTTAGTACAATGGCTGATGATGCAATTGTCTTTGCTTGCGCCAATCCTGTGCCGGAGATTTATCCGGATGAAGCGAAAGCCGGCGGAGCTAAAGTAGTAGCTACCGGACGTTCTGATTTCCCAAATCAAATAAATAATGTTCTGGCTTTCCCGGGCATTTTCCGCGGAGCTTTTGATGTTCGCGCTTCAGATATTAATCAAGAAATGAATGTCGCAGCAGCTCACGCAATTGCGAGCCTTATTTCAGATGATGAGCTGAATGCTGACAATATTATGCCGCATGCATTTGATGAGCGTGTTGCTCCTACAGTTTCTAAAGCTGTTGCCGAGGCGGCTCGTGAATCGGGTGTAGCAAGAATCTAAAAAAACAGATATAGTTATTGGAGCCTAAGGCTATTGAATAGAGAAAACCATGCGTACGCATGGTTTTCTTATTATGAAAGAATTGATGTTTATTTATGCTCTATAATTTAGTAAATGGCGCTGCTGTAATTGCAGGTGGATTATTTGGCTTATTAATTGGCAGATTTTTGCCGAAAAAAACCGGTGAAACATTACTAAAAGCAATGGCCTTGGGGGTCATGTATGTTGGTATAACTACCATGATTAGTGAGGCCAATGCTTTGACAACATTGATCTGTTTGGCACTGGGTGTGGTTATAGGGGAATTATTAAAAATTGAAGATAGAATCAATAAATTAGGAGAATTTGTTGAGAATAAATTTAAGAAAAATGCAGAAGAGACGCAGATGAATCTGGCTCAAGGTTTTGTTTCTGCAACCATACTGTTCTGTTCGGGTAGTATGGCAATAGTCGGTTCTTTGCAAGCCGGATTAACCGGAGATGGTTCCACCCTACTGGCTAAGTCAATTTTAGACGGTGTAGTTGCTATGATTTACTCTACCACAATGGGTTTTGGTGTGCTGATTTCGGCAATTCCGGTAATTATTTACCAAGGAATTTTTGTTTTGGCGGCAAGTGGATTGAGCGATCTGCTCAATGAGATGACAATTGCAACTATCTCAACAGTAGGTGGTATAATCATTTTGGGTATAGGCATCAATATGATGTTTGAGACAAAAATACGAATTGGAAATTTTATTCCTGCTGTATTTATTCCGATACTACTTTCATTGTTAAATATTATTTGATTTCGGAATTTGATGATAGAGGTTAAATTATGAAAAATGGATTAGCTATACAATATTTTGAATGGTATTTACCTGATGACGGAAAACTTTGGCAACGCTTACGTGCTGACATTCCGAATTTACTAGATATGGGAGTTACTGCTGTTTGGATTCCTCCTTGCTATAAGGGCCAAAATTCAAACGATGTTGGTTATGGAGCATATGATCTCTATGATATCGGGGAGTTTGATCAAAAAGGCACAGTGCGTACCAAGTACGGGACGTTTGATGAATTAAGAAAAACGGTTGAAGAGCTACAAAAAAACAATATTCAAGTGTATGCGGATACTGTATTAAATCATAAAGCCGGGGCAGACGGTACGGAAGTGTTTCAAGTCGTCGAGGTAGACCCGGAAGACCGGGAAATTGCTATTTCGGAGCCATTTGATATTGAAGGTTGGACCATGTTTAAATTCCCCGGACGCGCTGGAAAATATTCTAAATTTGAATGGTTTCATCAGCATTTCACTGCGGTTGATTTTGATCAAAAAACAGGTAACAAGGCTATTTATAAAATATTGGGCGAATCAAAAGATTTTTCGGAAAATGTTACAGAAGAAGAAAAAGGTAACTACGATTACTTAATGCATGCAGATGTCGATTACAATAATCCGGATGTGATTGAGGAAATAAAACGTTGGGGACTTTGGTTTGTCGATAAGTTAAATTTAGACGGATTGAGACTTGATGCATTAAAACATATTGATTTGGAATTCATTAATGAATGGACTCATCATGTTCGTGAAGAGAGTGGACGCAAATTATATGTAGTAGGTGAATACTGGAATGGTGATTACGATGTCTTACGTGAAGTTTTGGATAAGGTTTGTGAGAAACTATCTTTATTTGATGTACCGTTACATTTCAGATTGTATGAAGCAGCCCAAAAAGGTCAAGAATATGATTTAAGTAAAATAATGAATGAAACATTAGTCGGCGATGATCCGGATAATGTGATGACATTTGTAGATAATCACGACTCACAAATTGGTCAGTCCCTTGAATCCTGGGTTACTGACTGGTTTAAACCTTTGGCTTATGCTTTGATTTTGTTACGCAAGGACGGTTATCCATGCTTATTCTATGGTGATTATTACGGTTGTGGAGGCGAAAACCCGATCGAAAGTAAAAAAGATATTTTGGATCCATTGCTTAAAGCGAGAAAAGATTTTGCCTACGGTGAACAGATAGATTATTTCGACCATCCTAATTGTATTGCTTTTCAAAGAATGGGTGTCCCTGAAATTCAAGATTCCGGTTTAGTATGTATCATGAGTAACGGCGAGCCGGGATACAAAGATATAACATTTAACCAAGAATTGAGTGGTAGAACTTTTTATGATATCACCGGAAATGAACAGGAAGAAATCATTTTGAATGAAACAGGCGAAGGTCGTTTCTTTTGTAGTGGCGGTTCAGTTTCTGTGTGGATTTTAAAGAAAGGAACAGATTAAGATGAAAAAAATAAAAATGTTTATGTTTGATACCTGTCCGCATTGTCAATTAGCAATAAGATGTTTAAATGAATTACAATCCCAAGATAAATATAAAGATCTTAAGATAGAAATGATCAATGAAAGAAAAGAACCGGAGATCGCCGATCAATATGATTATTATTATGTTCCGACATTTTTCGTTGACGAAGAAAAAGTCCATGAAGGACATGCAGAGCTGGAAGATGTCCAACGAGTTTTAGATTTAGCTTTACAATAGTTTTTTTTACTGATACAATTAGTTGCTGTGATTCTTTTTATAAGGGATCATATGTTTAAAAACAATTATGAAAGGGGGAAGATAGATGCCTACATTTAACCAGCTGGTCAGAAAAGGTCGCTCAACCAAAAAGGAAAAATCGGATTCACCTGCATTGGGTTATGGAATGAACTCTTTGAAGAATCGTGCTTCAAGATACAATTCACCACAAAAACGTGGAGTTTGTACTTCAGTCAAAACCACAACGCCGAAGAAACCGAATTCCGCATTGCGTAAGGTTGCCAGAGTACGCTTAACCAATCAGATGGAAGTTTCAGCGTATATACCAGGTATAGGTCATAACTTACAAGAACATAGTGTTGTTCTGATTCGTGGTGGCCGTGTCAAAGACTTGCCGGGTGTTCGTTATCACGTAATTCGTGGAACATTGGATACCGCAGGCGTGGCAGACCGTAAACAGAGCCGCTCAAAATACGGAGCGAAAAGACCAAGATCCGTCACTTAATAACCAGACGGAATCGATCGGTTGGACAATCTATGTCTATACAGAGGGCCTCTATTTTCCTTTACTTAGAAATATCAGGTCTTTCTGGCCAGACACGATCCAAACCGTGAGTACCTATGATTTCGGTAATATACCGTATAATCATGAAAGGAGGGAAGCAAATGCCAAGAAAAGGCCATGTTCCAAAGAGAGAAATTTTACCTGATCCGAATTACCATGATTTAAAAGTGGCAAAACTAATTAATATGGTGATGCAAGACGGTAAAAAATCATTGGCTCAAAAAATTGTTTATGCAGCTTTTGACATTATCAAAGAACGTACTGAACAAGAGCCTCTAGAAGTTTTTTATCAAGCATTAGAAAATGTAATGCCGATGCTGGAAGTTAAAGCTAGACGAGTTGGTGGATCTAACTATCAAGTACCAATTGAAGTCAGACCCGAAAGACGTCAAACCTTAGCTTTACGCTGGATTGTGAGTGCTGCACGTGCGCGAAATGAACGTAGTATGTATCAGCGCTTAGCAAATGAGATTTTAGATGCCAACAATAGCACCGGTGCTGCATTCAGAAAGAAAGAAGAAATGCATCGTATGGCAGAAGCAAATCGTGCTTTCGCCCACTATAGATGGTAAGTACTAAGTAAAAAAACAAATTTAAGTAATATTAATAAGCAAACAAACTATAAGAAACATTCAAAAGTTTGGAATGAATAACAAGAAAAGAAAGGAGTTTACCCGCATGCCTAGAGAATTTTCACTAGAAAATACCAGAAATATAGGCATTATGGCGCATATTGATGCCGGTAAAACCACTACGACTGAAAGAATCCTGTATTATACAGGAAAAATTCATCGTTTAGGAGAAACCCATGAGGGTGCAGCCACAATGGACTGGATGGAGCAGGAACAGGAGCGTGGTATAACAATCACTTCAGCTGCGACAACCGCCCAATGGAAAAACCGGAGAATTAATATTATTGACACGCCGGGACACGTTGACTTTACTGTTGAAGTAGAGCGGTCTTTACGTGTTTTGGACGGTGCCGTAACAGTTTTTTGTGCCAAAAGCGGTGTTGAACCCCAAACTGAAACAGTTTGGCGCCAAGCAGATACCTATGGTGTTCCGCGAATGGCATATATTAACAAGATGGACATTATTGGCGCTGATTTTTTCAAGGTTGTCAAGATGATCAAAGATCGTCTAGGTGCTAATCCGGTTCCAATTCAACTACCGATTGGTAAAGAAGAAAGCTTCACAGGTATCATCGACTTAATGAAGATGAAAGCTGAAATGTATGAAGATGATTTGGGAACTGAATTTGAAGAAGTTGAAATACCCGCTGAGTTAATGGATCAAGCGATTGAATATCGCGAGCAAATGGTTGAGGCTATTGCAGAGACAGATGATGATTTGGCAGAAAAATTCTTAATGGATGAAGAAATAAGCCAGCAAGAATTAAAGGCTGCATTGCGTAATGCTACGATCAGCACGCAAATAATCCCTGTTGTCTGTGGTACATCATATAAGAATAAAGGCGTACAGTTACTCTTGGATGCCATTGTTGATTTTATGCCTTCGCCATTAGATGTTAGAGCAATAGACGGGATTAATCCTTTAACCGGAGAAGCAGATGAACGTCATGCAGACGATGAAGAACCATTCTCGGCCCTGGCTTTCAAAATAATGACTGACCCTTATGTCGGCAAATTATGTTTCTTTAGAGTTTATTCAGGAACCCTGGAATCCGGCTCATATGTTTATAATTCGATTAAAGAACAACGTGAACGTGTAGGTCGTATTTTATTGATGCACTCTAATCACCGTGAAGAAACAGATATGGTTTATTCCGGAGACATTGCAGCGGCTGTCGGTTTAAGAAACACTTCTACCGGTGAGACCTTATGCGATGAAAAACATCCGATTATTTTAGAATCAATGGATTTTCCGGAACCTGTTTTATCAGTAGCTATTGAACCGAAATCAAAAGCCTCTCAGGAGAAATTGATCACGGCTTTGGCAAAACTGGCAGAAGAGGATCCAACCTTCAAAACCAGAACGGATAGTGAAACAGGCCAGACTTTGATTTCAGGCATGGGTGAATTGCATCTGGATATTATTGTGGACCGCTTATTCCGCGAATTTAAAGTTGAAGCGAATGTTGGTGAACCACAAGTTGCTTACCGAGAAACTCTGACCAAGCCTGTTGAAACAGAAGGTAGATTTATTAGACAAACCGGTGGTCGTGGTCAATACGGACATTGTGTGGTTGAATTTGAACCTTTACCTGCTGATCAAGGCTACGAGTTTGTGGACAAAATTGTCGGAGGTTCAATTCCAAGAGAATATATCGGTTCAGTTGATGAAGGTATTCAGGAAGCTTTACATTCAGGTGAAATTGCAGGTTATCCTGTAGTAGGTGTCAAAGCAACTTTAATCGATGGATCTTATCATGATGTTGACTCATCTGAGATGGCATTTAAGATCGCAGGTTCTATGGCTTTGAAAGAAGCCATGCGCAAAGGCAATTCAGCCTTGCTGGAACCAATGATGAAAGTTGATGTAGTAGTGCCCGAAGAATACATGGGTGACGTAATGGGTGATTTGAGTTCACGCCGAGGTCAAATCTTAGGTAATGAGCTCGGAGGTAATGTAGTTACCGTTTCATCTTATGTACCATTATCGGAAATGTTTGGTTATGCAACTGATTTGCGTTCCCGAACTCAAGGTCGCGGTACTTTCGTAATGCAGATCGATCATTATGATAGGGTTCCGGCCAATATGATGGAGAGTTTTTTAGCTCGTAATTAATTGAATACAGAATGTCCGTCTGAATTGCAGAAGGATATTCTAATCATTGCCAAAGTGCAATAAATGTGTAGAATATAAAGAGATAATTAAAATTAAAGAATATGATCAGTTGATACTGTATCAATAAGGAGGATCTTTTAATGGCTAAAGCAATGTTTGAAAGAACAAAGCCACATGTTAACATCGGTACACTAGGCCATGTTGACCATGGTAAAACAACACTCACAGCTGCGATTACCAAAGTACTCGCTTTACAAGGCGGTGCAGACTTTACGGATTATGCTAATATAGACAAAGCACCGGAAGAGAGACAACGTGGTATCACAATCAGCACATCACACGTTGAGTATGAAACAGAAAATCGTCACTATGCTCACGTTGACTGCCCGGGTCACGCAGACTATATCAAAAACATGATTACAGGTGCTGCACAAATGGACGGTGCTATCTTAGTAGTGTCTGCAGCCGACGGACCTATGCCTCAAACGCGCGAACATATCTTGTTGGCACGCCAAGTTGGTGTTCCTTCAATTGCGGTTTTCATGAATAAAACAGACCAAGTTGATGATGAGGAATTACTGGAATTAGTTGAAATGGAAATTCGTGAACTCTTGAGCGAATACGAATATGATGGAGATAATGCTCCGGTAGTTCGTGGTTCAGCCTTGAAAGCTCTCGAATGTACAAGTGAAGACATCAATGCTCCGGAATATGCTCCGATACTTGAACTTATGGCGGAAGTTGATGAATTTATCCCAACACCGGATCGTGCAACAGATTTACCGTTTGCGATGCCGGTTGAAGACGTTTTCACAATTACAGGTCGTGGTACTGTTGCTACCGGTCGTATCGAACGTGGTACAGTTAAACTACAAGCACCTGTTGAAATTGTTGGAATGCAAGAAAAACCAACCAACACTGTTGTTACAGGTATTGAAATGTTCCACAAAATGATGGATCAAGGTGAAGCCGGTGATAACGTAGGTCTCTTGTTACGTGGTATTGAACGTGATGGAATCGAACGTGGTCAAGTTGTTGCAGAACCTGGTTCAATTAAACCTCATACAAAATTTGTTGGACAAGTTTATGTATTAACCAAAGACGAAGGTGGCCGTCATAAGCCGTTCTTCTCAGGTTATCGTCCACAATTTTACTTCCGAACCACAGACGTTACCGGTATTGCTAACTTACCTGAAGGTACAGAAATGTGTATGCCCGGCGATCATACCTCAATGACAGTTGAGTTAATTACTCCAATTGCTATTGAAAAAGGTTTGAAATTTGCTATCCGCGAAGGTGGCCGTACAGTTGGTTCAGGCTCAGTAACAGATATTATCGAATAATTGATTAACTTACTCGATTAAAGAAAAAGGGTGTTACCGCAATAGGGAACGCCCTTTTTTGATTTTTGAAATGATCTTTATATTAAAATTAGGATGAAGCATGTTACAATAAACTCATGATTTTTATTATGGAGGATTTTTAATGTATTATAAGCGAAAAATTACAGATGATATTTATTATGTTGGTGAAAACGATCGTCGTATAGAACGTTTTGAAAATATGTTTGAATTGCCGGACGGTGTTGCCTACAACTCCTACCTGATTCTTGATCAAAAGACAGCTCTTTTGGATGGAATAGATGAAGCGGTATCTGAAAGATATTATGAAAATATCCGCTTTGCCCTGGATGGCAGGGATTTAGATTATTTGATCGTGAATCATGTCGAACCTGACCATTGTAGCAGTATTAATAATGTTTTGAGAGAATATCCTAATGCGACCATGGTGATCACGCAAAAAGGTTTGCAGTTTATGGAACAATTTTATAATTTAGATTATCAAGATAGAGTTCAAATAGTAGGCGAAGGAGATAAACTTGATTTAGGAAAACACCAACTTGAGTTTATTATGGCACCTAATGTTCATTGGCCGGAAGTAATGGTGACCTATGATCATACTGATAATGTTCTATTTTCAGCAGATGCTTTCGGTTCATTTAAAGCAATAGCAGGTCATTTGTTTGCTGATCAAGTGAATTTTGAAAGAGATTGGTTAGAAGAAGCACGTCGTTATTATATGAACATTGTCGGACGTAATGGGCCTTCTGTGATGAGATTGTTCAAGAAACTAGTAGATTTTGATCTGAAGATAATTGCTCCCTTACATGGAGTTGTTTTTAGAACACCTGAAATGATCGAAATGATCTTAGACAAATATACCAAATGGGCAACTTATGAGCCTGAAGAACCGGGTGTAGTCTTAGCATGTGCCTCAATGTATGGCGATTCTCAGAATATGAATGATATCTTAGCGGCAATGCTTGCTGATCGTGGAGTACCTAATATCAGAGTGTACGATATTTCCAAAACGTCTCCCTCTCAAGTGATAGCTGATGTCTTTCGCTTCTCAAATGCTGTATTTACTTGTTTAACCTATAATACCCAACTGTATCCGGGCATGGATGCTTTGTTACGTGAAATAGCTATGCTAAACTATGCCAACAGAAAAATTTCTTTCCTGGAAAATCAGAGTTGGGGTGGTAGAGCTTTGGCTATAGCTCAGGAAATTCTTGGCAAATGCAAGAATCTCGAAATTATTGGTGAGCCATTTAAAATCAAAAGTTCAGTGGCACCTGAACAAATGGATGAATTGGCAAAACTGGCAGACGAGATTGCAGCGTCAATTGAATAAAATAAAAAAGTATTTAATTATTATAAAAATTTGCAAACTATGATTGTAGTTAATTTTCAATAGATATAATAAAGTTCCGAGAGAACTCGGAACTTTATTAATTATGAACCTAGTATAGCATTATTATTTTAATGAAAAATTGAGGTATTAATATGCAAGAAAAGAATCAGAACTCGAATGCGGTAATTAAGAATGCCAATTACATCAACTCTTTCAGTGAAATAGAACAAGGAATAGAGGATCTCAAAGCAGGAAAAATTGTTCTAGTATTGGATGATCCGGAGCGGGAAAATGAGGGCGACTTAATTTGTGCTGCCGAATTTGCAACTACTGAAAATATAGTCTTTATGGCAACAGAGGCAAAAGGGCTAGTTTGTATGCCAATAGATCCTGAATTAGCTAACAAATTAGATTTTCAACCGATGTGCGAAACTGGAGACGATTGTGATGAAGCAAATTTCACAATTACGATAGACCACATCGATACTACGAGCGGAGTATCTGCAGTAGAACGTTCGCTTACAGCAATGGCTGTAGTCAAAGATGATGCAAAATCCAGTGATTTCAGAAGACCCGGCCACATGTTCCCTTTGATCGCCAAGTCCGGTGGAGTTTTTGAAAGAGATGGACATACGGAAGCAACAGTAGATTTGTTAAAACTTGCGGGACTTAAGCCGTGTGGGCTTTGCTGTGAGATGATGGCTAGTGATGGAAATATGATGCGCACCCCGGAGCTTTTGGAATTTGCCAAGCGAAAGGGCATTACTGTCGTATCTATTCCAGATTTAGTTGAATACAAAAAAAGAATTGAAACTGAAGTTTAACTTTTAGCATCAATGCTTTTATCTTGATCTATAATTAATAATTTTAAAAGGCCGGAGTATTTCCGGCCTTTTAACAGACAGACTCTTTGATAATTATTTTTTCTCTTTTGTATCTTTTTTATTTATAGTTGTAACTTAGGTTCGGATTAACACTTATGAGCCATTTATTAATCATCTATCTCAATATTCTCTGGTTGAGATTCCACTTTTACTTTGACATCTTCTACAGAGCTTTCTTGTTCAGCTTTGCCTTTGGATTTACCGCCTTTAGTTGTATCGGTTATCGAAAAATCCACTCCGGTATGTTTAGGTTCTTTTGTTTTGAATTCGTAGTCTTTACCGGGCAACACTGCATTGAGCAGAATTCCTAAGAGCGATGCAATTGCAATCCCCGAGAGATTAATATCATGTCCGCCAATTACAAAGGTAATACCGCCAACTGTAGTAAAGCCTAGAGCACTGGTCAAAATTACGGCAGCGATAATCAAGTTACGACTCTTGGTTAAATCAACCTGATTCTCAACTAAATTTCTCACCCCGATTGCTGAAATAGTTCCATAGAGAATTAAAGAAACACCACCGATAATAGCTACCGGTACTGTTCGGATAACTTCACTGAAAGCGGGGAAAATAGATAAGACAATCGCAAAAATTGCAGCAATCCTTACTACACCCGGAGCATATATCTTTGTTAAAGCCAGAACGCCGGTATTTTCTCCGTACGAAGTATTTGCCGGTCCACCTAATGCTGCGGACATCATAGTTGCTAAGCCATCACCGGTCAAAGTACGATCTAATCCCGGATTAGCGATATAGTTTTTACCTGTTGTAGCACTGACTGCAGAAATATCGCCAATATGTTCCATAATCGTAGCTAAAGCGATAGGAGCTACGGTCAGAATTGCAGATAAGTCAAAAGTTGCAAAATATTCTTTATAAATCGGAAGTTCTAATATTCTACCGTCAACAAAGACTTGTTTAACTGAAGTGAAATCTACCGCATTAGTTATTAAGGCAACAACATAACTGCCCAAAATTCCTAATACTATAGGAATAATCTTGATCATTCCCTTACCCCAAATGTTGCAGACAATGATAATAATAACGGCAACAATAGCCAATAACCAATTGTTACTTGCGTTAGAAATGGCTCCCGGTGCTAGGATTAAACCGATCGAAATAATGATCGGTCCTGTAACTACCGGCGGGAAAAAACGCATTACTTTCTTTACTCCGAAAAATCTGATTAATGCTGCCAATATCAAATACACAATCCCTGAAATTACAATACCGCCATTTGCTTTGGCCAAAAGTGACGGATCTGCCACACCATCTACTACCGGTGCTACTGCAGCATATCCACCGAGAAAAGCAAACGATGAGCCTAGAAAAATAGGTACTGAACCGCCTGTGATCAAATGGAAAATCAATGTGCCAAGACCTGCCATTAGCAAACTTGTTGAAATTTGTAAGCCTGTAATTAAAGGAACTAACACCGTTGCACCGAACATCGCAAAAGTGTGTTGTAAACCCAAGAGAAGAGCTTGTGGTTTTGAAATTTGTTTTAGTGAAAAAATTGCTTCCTCACCTAAACGAGCCTTGTTCTTTGTATTCATATAGCCTCCTGAATCTTGTTGCCTCTCTGGACAATCTTAAAGTTTCCGTTAGAAGTGTGACATAATAGATTTTTTTAGTCAATTGAGCTTTTTTGCTCGGAAAGTAGCAGAAATGTAAGTTTTCCAAAAATGAATTCGGATCTCTTAAGAATTTGCTACTAAAAGCTAGATTTAGGCGAAAAAGTAGCAGAAATGTTAGTTTTCCAAAATTGAATTCGGATCTCTTAAGAATTTGCTATTAAAAGCTAGATTTAGGCGAAAAAGTAGCAGAAATGTAAGTTTTCCAAAATTGAATTGGGATCTCTTAAGAATTTGCTACCAAAAGCCAGATTTAGGCGAAAACGTAGCAGAAATTCAAATTTTCCAAAACGGATTTTGGATTTCTTAAGAAATTGCTACAGACGGATACTTTTACCGATCAAAGAATATGTTAAAATTGGATGATGAAAAAAGATCACTTTGATTCAGAAAAAATGCGCAAGATTATTCAAAGTCCGCTTCAAATAGGAAATGTAATAGTTAAAAACAGATTAGCTCTAGCTCCGTTAGCAGGCACAACGGAAGTTGTATTTAGATCAATTTGCAATCAATTCAATGTTGGACTTACTACAACTGAGTTAGTTAGTGCACGAGGGATTTGTTATGATCCCAAATTAATACGTAACTATTGCTATTTAGAAATAGATCCCACTAAAGAAGATCAAGTTTCGATTCAACTTTTTGGGCATGATCCGGCTGACTTCACAAAGGCCGCCCAAATTATTCTGCAACACCCTGTCTTAGGCAAATGTTCAATGTTGGATATAAATATGGGATGCCCGATGAAAAAAATTGTAAAGCAAGGAGCAGGTTCAGCATTGCTGACAAATCCAATTTTAGCTCAACGAATTGTTAATTCAACAGCTGAAGTAGCAGCAAGATATAACAAGCCTGTCAGTGTTAAGATTCGTTCAGGTTGGGACCGGGAATCAATTAATGCTCCTGAATTTGCTAAGTTGATGCAAGAAGCAGGTTCTGCGATGATTACAATACATGCAAGAACCAGAGAACAAATTTATTCCGGAAGTGCAGATTGGAATGTCATAAAACAGACTGTTGAACAGGTTTCGGTTCCGGTTTATGGAAATGGTGATCTGACTGACCTGGACTCAATCTCAAAGATGTATGATCAGACAGGATGTGCTGGCTTTGCTATCGGGAGGGCTGCCTTAGGAAATCCTTGGATTTTTCGCGAAATCTTGAACAACTCATGTAGACCGGATCGGGTAGATTTGGTTGAAGTGATTGTCAAACATCTGGATGGGATGATAGTGAAAATTGGTGATGAATCTGTTGCAATAAAGAAGATGCGCCCCCAATTAGCCTCTTATTTGAAAGGGAAACGCAATGCCGCCAAAATCAGAAATTTGATTATGAAAGCGAATTCAAAGCAAGAGATTTTAGAAATTCTGAATCTGATTCAATAAATTTAAGAGTATGAATTTGCACTCATTTTTGTCATTATTAAATGCACAACAAACATGAAAAAAACAAGTTGTAATTTTGTGACATAGCATAGTATAATATACAGTGCGTGTTTTGTGAGACACGTTTTTTTAAGGGTTATGAGCGAGAATATGATTCGCTCTTAAAATATGAATCTAAAATAAATGAAATTTCAAACAGGGGGATCGGATATGAAAAGCTATCCAGCTAACAAAATTAAGAATATTACTTTTATGGGTCACGGTGGTTCGGGTAAAACTACAGTAATTGAAGCGATGTTATATAGCTCAGGAGCAATCAAAAGAATGGGCACGGTTGAAAGTGGAAACACGGTAAGTGACTTTGATGCCGAAGAAAAACGTCGAGGTATTTCTACCAATACAACATATGCTGCTTGTGAATGGAAAGATAATAAATTTAATTTAATTGATACTCCGGGCGATTTTGATTTTTTAGGTGAACAAATGCTGGGTATGCGAGTAGGAGATGTTGTACTATTAGTTGCCGCGGCTAAAGATGGTGTAGCAGTGGGTACAGAAAAAACGATCCGTTTGGCTGCCAAAAATAATAAGCCCTTAGCTATCGTAATAAATCAAGTAGATGAACCGAATGCAAATTATGAGAAAACTTTAACCGCTTTGCAAGAACAATACGGAAATAAAGTTGTGCCAATTGTGATGCCGATTATGGAAAACGGTAAAATGGTAGGTTTAGTTGATGTATTGGCTGAGCAAGCTTATGAATTTAAAGACGGCAAAAGTACTGAAATCGATATCCCTGCCGATTTAGAAGATAAAGCTGCTGAATATCATGAAATGCTTTTGGAGCAGATTGCTGAGTCTGATGATGAACTGATGACAAAGTATTTTGAAGGTGAGTCTTTTACTGTTGAAGAAGAGCAAGAGGGCTTGCGCCATGCAATTCAAAGTCAAAGCATATATCCGGTATTAGCAACATCATCTGCTGATAATAAAGGTGTAATATTTTTAATGGATATGATTGCTAATTATTTCCCTTCAGCTGCAATGCAAGAAAGCATTGTTGCGACCAAACCTGATGGAGAGGAAATCGAATTAGCTTGTGATGAGAATGGCCCCCTGGCTGCTTTTATTTTCAAAACAGTAATCGATCCATTTGTTGGCCGTATATCGATGTACCGTGTTTATTCAGGTAAGGTTAAAGATGGAACTCCTGTCTATAACTATGCCAACGATCAAGAAGAAAGAGTTAACGGTGTTTATTATCTACAAGGTAAAAAACAGATTTCAACTAATGAAGTAGTTGCCGGAGATATCGGTGCATTAACAAAACTTAATGCTTCAATTACAAATCAAACTTTAACTTCAAAAAGTAATCCGGTGTTAGTTAAACCGGTTAATTTACCATCACCCGGCTTAACTTTAGCAGTTGAAGCTGTGGTGAGTGGTGAAGAAGATAAAATAATGCAAGGTTTTAATCGCATGCGCGATGAAGATCCAACTTTTGAACTGCGTAATGACCCTGAAACCAAGCAAATGCTGATTTCCGGAATGGGCGAAGTTCAACTAGATGTATTGTGCCAAAAGCTGAAAGCTAACTATGCGACCGAAGCCAGATTAATTGAAGCAAAAGTTCCTTACCGTGAAACAATTCGTAAGATGGTAGAGGTACAAGGGCGTCATAAAAAACAATCCGGAGGTAGCGGTCAGTTTGGTGAAGTCTGGATCAGATTTGAGCCGGGTACACAGGATGAGTTAGAGTTTGATGAAGAGATTTTTGGTGGTTCAGTACCCAAGAACTATCATCCGGCAGTTGAAAAAGGTCTGGAAGAAGCTAGTAAAAGTGGTGTTTTAGCCGGTTATCCGGTCGTGAGACTTAAAGCAACCCTCTATGATGGTTCGATTCATCCGGTTGATTCAAATGAAATGTCCTTCATACTTGCAGCAAGACTTGCTTATCGTAATGGAATGCCAAAAGCAGATCCGGTATTACTAGAACCGATAGCAAAATTAAAAGTTACAGTACCTGATGATTATTTAGGAGATATCATGGGTGATATGAGTAAACGTCGCGGCAGAATTCTCGGCATGGGTGCTGATTCCAATGTAGGATTCCAAAGTGTTGAAGCAGAAGCTCCAATGTCTGAATTAGGCAAATATGCTACGGATCTCAAATCAATGACTCAAGGTCGCGGTTGGTTCAGCATGGAATTTGCTCGTTATGAAGAAGCGCCACGTGATGTTGCAGATAAGGTTATTGAAGAAGCTAATCGTGAAGAAGAATAAATTACTGAAATAATCTAGTCAAATAAAATTTTCGGAAAACAATTTTTTGTTTTTTGATTAGTTGTTAACAATGATGAATAATAACAAGCTCCCGTTTATTAGCAAAGGGAGCTTGTTATTTTATTAAGGAGATAACTTTTTGCTTTGTATCGAAAACTCCCAGATAATCTCAAACGAAAGCAAATTCATAAAATTTGATTAAATACTTCCACCAACTAAATCAGGTGAATCAATTGCATCAGCTGATTCGGATTGAGGCGAATCTTGATTTATTTCTAAAACTGCTTTTCCTTCAAAAATCTTTGTGTAAGGACTGGTCTTTCTAGCACGTTCTAAAAACAATTTTTTGTCTTCATCACTTAAATCAGGAGCGTCGACTGAAATAACAGCGTGAATACGATTTTCACCGTCATCAGGATCAGATTCAACCATTAATTCAACTTGTGTTGTAACTTCTGATTTTTTGTTTTCTTGTTCCATATGCCAAAGGAATGCACCACCATAACAGGATGCGATTGCTGCAGCAAATAAATGTTCAGGGTTTGTGGTATTTTCCGGTTGAATTTTTCCATCCAAAACATTTACTACTTCGAATTCAATTTTACCTTCGTTGTCTCGTGAGATTCCGTCACGACCGCCTACATTTTTAAATACTGTTTTGTAAATTGACATAATTTGCTCCTTTCAGATTATTA
>JAAYKK010000076.1 GCA_012522435.1 Clostridiaceae bacterium
CCAGTTCGGAAAACTTGAATTTTTGCTACTTTTTTGTTTGAAACCCGGTTTTAGTAGCAAATATCAAAGAGATCCAAAATCTGATTTGGAAAACTTGAATTTTTGCTACCTTTTAGTCATCATTAGCACCTTCAAGCAAAAAATATTCAAGGATAAATACTCGTATAACCGCGACCATACACAATGTCATTGAATTTTTCCCTCAAAAAATGATTTTCTGTTTCATAAAAGTGCAGACGACCGTCAATGTACTCATTTTGCATTGTGATCATGACTTTAGGAACACCATCCTTTATAGTAAAGAAATATACATGTTGTTCCAAATAGGGCTGAGTTTCAGCATCTGAATAAATTGCAACCAAAGCATATTCACCATAATAGCTAACACCATCTAGCGACCATTCAATATCCACGGTCTGACCGTCAAAAGCAATATCCCACATCCTATGTGATCCCATAACATCATCCGGTATTAATAAACCATATAAGTCAACACTATAACCCTGCCAATATTCGAAATAAGCCTGGTTCATCTCATTGCCGAAATCCCACATCATTGAATAGAGTTGATCTGATTTTTCATAGTCCCAATAGGGACCGACTCCCGGATCTGAACTCTCAGTAGTTGTAGGTGTTGTCGTTGGGGCTTGTGTGGTTGTTGCTCTGGTCTGGGGAGGATTGGTCCTTTGAGGTTGAGTATTGGAAGCAGAAGTTTCTTGTGTTAATCTTTGAGGACGGCTGGTTGTTGAAATTATTTGAGAAGTTCTTGTTCTGTTTTCTGTTATCTTTTTTGTAGTCTCTGTTGTGATGGTGCTTTCGTCGCTCTGAATAACTTGATCAGTCTCGGTATTTACAACTTGTTTGTCGCTGGGGTCCGGTTGTTCTTTTACAAAATTAATAAAATCTCCAATTTCCTGACAGCTGGTCAGAAAAAAAGTCAATAAGATCAAGATAGTCAAAATTGTCTTTTTCATGATTTTGCCCTCACTCATTTATTCTTATTTTAACATAAAGCAATAAAAATAAGATGAACAATTAAAGAGAGGACACATCTTTTCGATGCATCCTCTCGGTTATTTTAGCTTATTGGAAAATTTTTATTAGATTACTAGCAGATGTGAAGATCTCTGGCGATTGAAACAATATCCCCGGTCACAGCTGTTGCAGTCTCTAAAGAACCGGCACCGTATCCGGTAAATGCCAATTCTTGAGCATATTTGCATTTTATCTGAATTGTATTCAGCACACCTTCTGTATGGAAAAGTGGATGGTCTTCGGCTAAGGCTTCAGGTCTTACACTGTAAGTAAATTTGCCGGTTTCAGTTTTAGTTGCTCTGGCAACCAATTTAATTGCCTGACCATTCTGCTTTGCTTGTTCGATATCTTGAGGCGATATCCCTGTAATACCTGCGCGTTCAATTTCCCGTTCAGCAGGATAATTACCGGTAATCAAATAGCCAAGAATTCCCAGTTTATGCATTGCATCATATCCTTCAAGATCTGCTGAAGGATCTGCTTCCAAATAACCGTTTTGTCGTGCTTCTTCCAGAGCTTGTTCCAGACTCTTACCTTTTTTAACTTCAGTAAGAATGTAATTGGTCGAACCGTTGAGAATGCCGACCACTTCCTCTACTTCGTCACCGATTAAACCTTCAGTTATACTGCGTAGAATAGGAATCGCACCGGCAACAGCAGCTTCATAGCGTAAGTGAACATCTGTCAAATCAGCTTTTTCTTCCAAGGCACCTTGTGCTGTAAAAATTGCATATTTGTTGGCTGTTACCACATGTTTACCGCGTTCCATAGCTTGGTTCATAAATTTTGTAGCAGGCTCAAGTCCACCCATCAATTCAACAACTATTTCAATCGAATCATCGTTGAGTATTTGATCATAGTCAGTAACCCTGATTTCTTGAGGCAACTGTTCAGGATATTCATCAGGTAAAACTAATACTTTGGCTATTTCCAGGCTAATATTTCTGCCTGTAGCTGAGTACAATCTTTCTGAAATCAATTTACTTTGATTTTCTAAAAGCGTATAGACCCCACTACCAATCGTGCCAAATCCCAATAATGCCACTTTAATTAAACTGGATTTGTTGCTCAGATTATTATCCTTATTGTTTTTATTATTCATACTCAATCCTCATTCACAGCTAATGCTGAATTTATAAAAATAGAATTATCTTAATAATTATTATTTGTTAATAATAGCAAAATAAAGCATTCCTGCAAATAATTATTCGTTTTTCTCAATAACTAACTTGTTCAGCCCAAAAAATTATTAGATCATTAACTTCATTTATTCAAAGATCAAACTCTCTTAAACGTTGAACCCGCTCGGCTGTTTTGGGATCCAGTTTTTCTTGTTCAACTAAAAAATTCGGATGTCCAGCTAAAAAACTGCGTACAAATTGATATGGATCAGCATAATAATCCAATAATAGTTTTTCTTGAGTGTTGCTAATCAAGTCTTTAGTAAGAGCATCTGCAAATAAGGCAGGTGAAATTTGAACTAAAGATTGCACATTAATATCCAATTTTTCCAAAAGATTAACTCCACCTTGGCAACGATCAACTATTGCCAAAGTATCACTTATTTTTCCACCTGCAGCTTGAACACTGTTAATCCAGTTTCTGGTATAACTTGAAGCTTCCGTAATCAAATCAGCAACATGTAAAGCATTGCCTAAATCTGGCTTTTGCTCCTGTTTATCGTCCAGTCGCGAAGATTTTTCCAATACAGATTTAGAATACCAAGCTTGATTATCCTTAAATAATGCTAAGTGAGGCTTATTCAAATGTCTTGCCAGTTCAATCGAGAAAAAATAGTCCCTCCGTTCACCACCGGAAATGAAATCACAATCAATCTCGCTTACCGCTTCTACTGCAGAATCAATCACCGAGCGATAGATGGCTGATTTCTCATATTGTGCTTTACAAAGCGTAGCAAGTTCTTTACATAGATATTTTCTATTTTGTGATTCAGCCATTTTTTCAATAAACCGCAAAAGCAACTTTGCTTCAGACTCAGATCCAAAGAGGAAATGCGTATTGATATAATAAGGACCAAAAAGTCCTGAAGTGTACCAAAACGGTTGATCTTCCGGACAAACGCGGAAAGCTTCTGTAGCAAATAAAGCATCGGTTATAGTATATTTCATTTTAAGATCTCCTTAATTCCAAAGTTCCAACGTACCGGTCAGATCAGCTATATTATCTACCTGCAATTCTTGGCACAGAGCAGGTAATTCTTCCAAAATTTTCCAAGGTAAAGATGGCTCGACCAACAAACCGGTCCCAATTTGAACAGCCGCAGCCCCGGCAATCATGAAAGCTGCGACATCTTCCGCACTGCTAATACCGCCCATGCCTACCACAGGTATTGATACCGCATGATAAACTTCGGAGACCATACGTAGAGCTACCGGTTTAACCGCCGGTCCGGAATAGCCGCCGGTATTATTACGTAGAATAGGTCGGCGCGTCTGAACATCTATCACCATACCCAACAAGGTATTGATCAAACTGACTGCTGTTGCGCCGCCTTGTTCTGCAGCTTTTGCCATCTCAGCAATCGAAGTTACATTCGGAGTCAATTTAATCCATAAAGGATGACGACTGCGTTTTGCACATTGATGAGTCAATTCTTCTATTGCCACAGGATCAGATCCGAAGGTCATACAACCTTGTTTAACATTGGGGCAGGAAAGATTCAGCTCAATTGCAGCCAGATCTTGGCTTTGCAATTGCTCTGTAAGAAAAATATAGTCTTCCATGGTTTCACCGGCAATATTTGCAATGATCGTTGCATTCTGAGATCTCATAAAGGGAAGTTCTTCTTCCAGCACTACATCTAATCCCGGATTTTGCAGTCCTACCGCATTCAACATACCGCAATCGCATTCAGCAACACGAGGTGCGGGATTTCCTATTTTGGGCAATCTGGTAAAACCTTTAGTTGAAATTCCGCCTAAAGTTGAAATGTTAAAAAATTCAGCCATTTCGCGACCGAAACCAAACGTTCCCGAAGCGGCAATCAATGGATTTTCTAAACTTAAATCTCCTACTTTTACCTTTAAATTTACCATTGAATTACCTCCGCATTAAATACCGGTCCTTCAAGACAACAACGATCATAGTTCAATTCTCCGGAGATGAGATCTTTTACCCTAACGGCACAAGTTCTACAAATACCTATGCCACAAGCCATTCTCTCTTCAGTCGATACCTGGCATTGAAGGTTTAGACTCTCAGCCCAAACAGCTGCCATTTTCATCATCGGTTGCGGACCACAACAAAATAATCCTGTATCCGGTTTTGCTTCACCATGTTCGGACCACAGTTTTTCTAAAGCCTGCTGAGCATATCCTTTAAGATGAGCGGATCCGTCTTCAGTTGCAATGCATAATTCTGTTGCAATCCGACCCATTTCTTCTTCTAGTAAAATATCCTCTTGTGAACGAAAACCTGTAGCTATATATGTCTTGATCCCAATCTCTTTTGCTTTTTCCAAAACAAAAAGCAAGGGATAAATACCGGTTCCTCCACCGATCAGAAAAATATTTTTTAAACCTTCAAAGTTAAATCCGTTGCCTAAAGGTCCCAGAACAGAATAAATATTGCCTAATTTCGCCTCGAAGAAATAGGCTGTACCGGCAGACTTTTTCTTGATACCGATACCAAATTGTCCTCTGTCCCGATTGACTGAGGCAATGCCAAAAGGACGACGCAGAAATGCAGCACCCTTAAGATCAATAAATTGTCCCGGTTGTGCTTGTTCAGCGATCTCTTGAGATTCAAAAGTCAAAAATAGATTCTCCGAATTGAGAATTTCTTTTTTAACTAAAACACAGTCATGTTCTATCTTACTCATTTAGTTCTCCTTTTAACTCTGAA